>NZ_JFHO01000085.1:0-25179 GCF_000724705.2 Acidiphilium sp. JA12-A1 | reverse complement strand
CTGAACGCGGGTGTCGAGGCGGCGCGGGCCGGCGAGGCGGGGCGCGGTTTCGCCGTGGTCGCCTCCGAGGTGCGCGCGCTGGCGCAGCGTTCGGCCGACGCGGCCAAGGAGATCAAGACGCTGATTTCCGCATCGAACCAGCAGGTGGTCGCGGGGGTCGACCTGGTCGGGCAGACCGGCCGGGCGCTGGAGCGGATCGTTGCCCAGATCGGCGAGATCAACGGCGTCGTCGGCGAAATCGCCGCCTCGGCGCAGGAGCAGTCGACCGGGCTGGTGCAGGTGAATACCGCCGTCGGCCAGATGGACCAGACCACGCAGCAGAATGCCGCCATGGTCGAGGAATCCACCGCCGCCAGCCATAACCTCGCGCAGGAGGCGGAACAGCTTGCCAGCCTCATCGCACGGTTTGATCTCGGTGGCGTCGTGGACACGGCGCCGCGACCGGTGAAGCCGCGCCCTGCCGCGCCCGCAAGGCCGGCGCCGCGTCACGCGCCAAGACCGGCCGTCCTCGCGGCTCTCCCGGCGGCTCCAGGCCGTGCCGACGCCGATGACTGGGAAGATTTCTGAACCACCACCATCCCCGCCATCGGGACGATGGCGGGGGTTTCAGCCGCCGCGCACGCCTTGGGTGTTGACGTAGAGCGCGTAGATGCTCCGGCTCGCCGCCATGAACAGCCGGTTGCGGTGCCGCCCGCCGAAACAGACATTGGCGCAGCGTTCCGGCAAGGCGATGCGGCCGATCGGCGTTCCCTCGGGATCGAAGACCATCACCCCGTCAAGCGCCGGGTCGCCCATGCCCCAGCCGCACCAGAGATTGCCATCGATATCGACGCGGAAGCCGTCCGGCGTGCCGCCTGGGCCGGCATCGATCAGCCGCCGGTTGTTCGCAAGGCGGCTTCCGTCCACCACGTCGAACACGTGAATGGCGCGATGGGGCTCCGATCGCGAGGCGACGACGTAAAGCCGGCTCTCATCCGGCGAGAACGCCAGTCCGTTCGGTCCCGCGATGTCGTCGGCCACCATAGTGACAGTGCCCGTCACCGGGTCGATTCGGTAGATCGCCGGGGCCAGCTCCGCCTCGGCGCGATGCCCCTCATACCACCCGGCAATGCCGAACGGCGGATCGGTGAACCAGATGCTGCCATCGGATTTCACCACGACGTCGTTGGGCGAATTGAGCCGCCGCCCGCCGAATCCGTCCGCCAGCACGGTGATGCTGCCATCGATCTCGGTGCGGATGACACGCCGCCCGCCATGCTCGCAGGTGATCAGCCGGCCCTGCCGGTCGCGGGTGTTGCCGTTGGCATGGCCCGAGGACTGGCGGAACACGCTGACGCTGCCATCGGTCTCATCCCACCGCAGCATCCGGTCGTTCGGAATGTCGCTCCACAGCAGGAAGCGCCCATCGCCGAACCAGACCGGCCCTTCGGCCCAGCGGCATCCCTCGGCCAGCCGCTCGATCGCCGCGTTGAACAGCCGGTAGCGCGCGAAGGACGGCGAGAGCGTGTGGATCGCCGGATCGGGGTAGCACCCGGCCGGCTGCCAGGCGCTCACCGTTCCTTCTCCCGCCCATAGGCGAGCAGCAGCGCGAGGATGACGACGCCATAGGCGATGCTGCGGACATAGTCGGGCATCGAAAGCGCGAGCAGCACCGAGACCAGCACGGTCAGGCTGACCGCGCCGGCGGCGACGCCGAGATAGTTCCCGCGCCCGCCGAGGATGTTCACGCCGCCGATCACCACCGCGGCGATCGAGGTGAACAGGTAGGGATCGCCCAGCCCGAGCGAGGCCTGCCCGCCGAAGCCCACCAGCATGACGCCGCCGAGTGCCGCGAACCCGCCGCACAATGCATAGAGCAGGATCGTCATCCGCCGCGCGTCGATCCCCGCGAGGGTCGCGGCGAGCGGGTTGGTGCCGAGTGCGTAGGTCGCGCGTCCGAAGCGCGTCACGGCGAGGGCGCCGCTCACCAGCGCGGTAATCACCGCCCAGAGCCAGAGCGCGTCGGGAATGCCGAGCAGGGTGCCATGCGCCAGGGTCTGGATCGCCGGCGGCGCGTAGGACGAGCACGACGAGCAGGTGAAGCCGCCGGTCAGCCCGAGGGTCAGCCCCTCGACGATGCCGTTCATGGCGAGAGTCATCACCACCGCGGGAATGCCGAGGAAGGCAACACCGATCCCGTTCGCGGCGCCGACGAGCAGCCCCATGCCGAGGGCAACCACGATCGCCTCCGGCGCGGCGGCGTTCTTGCCGAGCGAGGTGGTGGTGAGCAGGATCGCCGCGGCGTTGAGTACCCAGGGCACCGAAAGATCGATGCCGCCGATCAGGATGACGAAGCACTGCCCCGCCGCTACCAGGCCGACGAAGGAGGCGATCACCAGGATCGAGGAAACGCTGCCGCCGGACAGGAAGCCGGGATGGGCGGCTTCGCCGATCAGGAACAGGGCGATGGCGGCGGCGATCGCATAGAGGATGCGCCGCGTGTCGACGGAGAGCGCGCTCATCGCCGCCGCCTGATCGCGCCGCCGATGGCGCCGCCCAGCACGACCGCGATGATCAGGAACACGCCTTCGTAGAAGGACTGGTAGAGCGGGTTCACGTGACCAAAGAACAGGATGTTGACGATGAGGGTGGTGATGAAGGCGCCGGCGATCGCGCCGATCGCCGAGCCGCGTCCGCCGAACAGCGAAATACCGCCGAGCACGACCGCGACGATCGATGACAGCGTGTAGGAGTTGCCGGTCGTCGCGTCGCCCGCTGTGGCCGAGGCGGCAAGGAACAGCCCGGCCGCAGCGCCCAGCGTGCCGTCGAGCACATAGGCGATGATCTTGGTGCGCAGCACGTTCACGCCCAGCGCCGAGGCCGAGGCCTCGTCATTGCCGATCGCATAGAGATCCACGCCCATGCGCGACCGCCGGAACGCCGCCCAGCCCAGGCCCAGCACCAGGATGTAGACCAGCGCCCACGGCCCGTTGGGGTTGACCAGCAGGTTCGTGTAGGCGGGCGGGATCGCGCCGCCCGGCTCGGGCAGGACGCGGATCGCCAGGCCCTGGAAGATCGACAGGGTCGCCAGGGTGACCACGATCGGCGGCAACCGGCCGAGCGCGACCAGCAATCCGTTCACCAGCCCGCAGGCCGCCCCCGTCATCAGGATGATCGCGGACCAGCCGAGCGCGCTGCCAAGCGTCTTGCCCATCGTCACGGCGGCCATCGCATTGGCGAGATCGACGACACCGCCGACCGAGAGGTCGATTCCGCGGGTCAGCACCACGAAGCTCTGCCCGACTGCGGCAAAGACCAGCGGGATGGCGGAGTTGACGGCCGAGGTCAGCTCGAAATTGCCCGGCAGGCGATGCTGTTCGATCCCGTAGATCAGCGCGAAGCCGAACACCGCGAGGATCAGGATCGCGCAGGCGAGGATCAGCCCGATATTCTGGGCGATCGTGTGGCCGAGGCGGCTTCCGCGCGGCAGCGCGGCGGCCGTGGCGTCAGGCGGCATTGGGCACCTCTTTCTGACCGGATTCACGCATGGCGGCGGCGACGATCGCCTCCGCGGACAGGTCCGCCGCCGCAATCTCGGCGACGAAGGCGCCGCGCCGCATCACCTTCACCCGATGGCAGAGATGGGCGAGTTCCTCGGCATCCGACGAATAGAACAGGATCGCATAGCCCTCGCGCGCGAGCCCGGCGACGAGTTCGTAGATCTCGTGCTTGGTCGCGACATCGACGCCGCGGGTGACGTCGTAGAGCAGCAGGATGCGCGACTGCGTCATCAGCCAGCGGCCGAGCAGCACCTTCTGCTGGTTGCCGCCCGACAGCGCGCCGACGCGCTGCGCCGCCGAGGGCGTCCGCACGGCGAGCCGCCGGATGTTTTCAGCCACCAGCGCGCGCTCCGCCCCCAGCCGCAGAATGCCGAAACGGGAGAGCCGACGCAGGATCGGCAGAGTGAAATTGTCGCGCACGGAGAGCGACAGGAACAGCCCCTCGCTCTTGCGGTCCTCCGGCACGAGCGCGATGCCGGCGCGCATGGCGTCGCGCGACGAGGCGATGCGCACCGGCTTGCCGTCGATCTCGACCCGCCCCTCGCGGAAGCCTGGCGCGCCGAACAGGCCGAAGAACAGGGCGCGATGGCCGTGCCCGGCGAGGCCGCCGATGCCGAGGATCTCACCCGGATGCAGGTCGAGATCGAGCAGCCCGGTCCCCTCGGCCCGCGCGCCGCGCAGCGTGAGGCGCGCCGGCGCCGCCGGCGGGGCGTCGCGCGGCGGAAAGACCGCATCGAGCTTCTGGCCGGTCATCAGCGTGATCGCCTCGTCCTCGGCGATCGAGGTGAAGGTGCCGACATCGGTGCCGTTGCGGAAAATGGTGATTTCGTCGGCGATGCTCGTGATCTCGCCCCAGCGGTGCGAGGTGAAGACGATCGCCGCCCCCTTCTCGCGCAGCGCGCGGATCTGCCCGAACAGCCAGGCCACCTCGCGCTCGACCAGCGCCGAGGTCGGCTCGTCGAGCAGCAGCACCTGCGGCTCGGACATGATGACCCGGGCAATCTCGATGATCTGTCGCTCGGCGAGCGAGATATCGGCGGCAAGGGCGCGGGTGTCGATATGGGTGATCCCGAGTCCGGCGAGTTCCGCCTCGGCGATCGCCGGCATCGCGGCCCGGTCGATCAGGCCGAGCCCGGTGCGCGGTTCGCGGCCGAGCAGCAGGTTTTCCGCCACGGTCATGAAGGGCAGCAGCGTCAGTTCCTGGAACACGGTGCCGACGCGCAGCCCGGCCTCGGCCATTTCCACCGTGCCTTCATCCGGCGGGATGCGGCCGCCGAGAATCTTGATCAGGGTCGACTTGCCGGCGCCGTTCTCGCCCACCAGCGCATGAACTCTGCCGCGTGCGACGGCGATCGAGGCCCTGGTAAGGGCCTTGACGCCGCCGAACGACTTGCTGATGCCACGCGCCGCGATTGCGGGCGCGGTCATGCCTTGGGCAGGTGAACGGTCAGCTTGCCGCCGCAGGGCTTGCCATGCAGCGCGGCATCGACGCAGACCTTCACGACCGCGTCAGGTCCGCTGTCGGTGAAGTCGGCGAAGAAGCTGTCCGGCAGGTTGGGGAACACCGTCACGCCGGGTTTCACCGTCGCGTCGGTCACGAACGGGAACGGAATGGTGATGTCCTTGCGCGGATACTTCTTGTTCAGCACCTGGCGCGCCAGTTCAAGCGCGACGAGCACCAGATAGGGCGGCTGGCCGATCGACAGGCCATCGACCTTGTGGCCCATGTAGCCGACCATGAACTTGCGGAACCCGTTCTCGGCCTCGCCGGCGGTGGGTGGCAGCGGACGGTTGGCGGCGATGAACGCCTTCAGCACGCCGTCGGTTCCGCCCTGGCACCAGATGCCGTCGACCTTGGGCAGCGAGGGCAGCACGGAGGCGGTGTTCTTCTCCGCGGTCGCCGAATCCCAGTCGCCCGCGAAGCGGCTGACCACCTTGATGCCGGGGTGCTTCTTCCACACCGACTCGGCGCCGAGATTGCGCTGCTGGTTCACCGTCGTGCCGGCAACGCCGGTCACCATGATGACGTTGCCCTTGCCGCCGAGCTTCTTCACCAGCCACTCGGCGAGGGTTTCGCCGAACTTGAACTGGTCGGTGTTCACCTTCAGCGCCGCCGGCGTGGTGACGACATTGTCGAAGGAGACGACGAGGATGCCGCGCGCATGCGCCTGCTGGATGATGCCGTTCAGCCCGGTCGGCGAGGCGGCGTCGACCAGGATGGCGTCGGCCCGCTCGGCGATCATGCCGGAAATCTGCTGGCTTTCCTGCGAGACGTTGTTGCCGGAGTTGTAGTAGGAGCCTTCGATCTCGCTCTTGTACGGCTCCATCTGCAGCGCCGCCTTGAAGAGGTTGACCATCTCGATGCGCCACTCGTTGCCGATATACGAGTTCGAGAGCGCGATCTTGAGCTTGCGGCCGTTGGCGAGGCCGAAGCGGGGCAGGGCGGCCAGGCCGAGCCCGCCCGCGAGGCCGGTGATCAGCGTGCGGCGCGTTGCGCCCGTCAGATCGAGGCCGCCGATCGGATCAGCGGTCTGGTTGTCGAATTCCATGAACATCCTCCCTTCATTCTGGACGGTTTATTATCGGTTCGATACAGCACTTCCCGGTGGCTGACAAACGAAATAAAGGTGCAGTTACACTGTCTTGTTGCCGCGGACTGCGACGTAGAGCGCGTAAACCGAACTCGTCGCCGTCATGAACAGGCGGTTGCGGTTCGGTCCGCCGAACACGAGGTTGCTGGTCGCCTCCGGCAGGTCGATCTTGCCGAGCGGCGTGCCGTCCGGCGCGAAGACGGCAACGCCGTTCGCCGTGCCGCAACTCGACCAGACATTGCCGTGCTCGTCGAGCCGGAAGCCATCGGCGAAACCGTTCGGGATTTCCGCGAAGACCCTGCCCGGCCCGAGCCGCGCGCCGTCGATCACGTCATGCACCCGGATGTGATGCGGGCCATCGGGCCGGTGGGTCATGCCGGTATCGGCGACATAGAGTTTCGATTCATCCGGGCTGAACGCGATGCCGTTCGGCCGCTCGTAATCGCTGGCGACGATGCCGAGCGCGCCGCTGGCCGGATCGAAGCGATAGACGTTGCAGGCGCCGATCTCGCTCTCCGCGCGGTGGCCCTCGTAGTCGCTCCAGATGCCGTAATCGGGGTCGGTAAACCAGATCGTGCCGTCCGATTTCACGACGACGTCATTGGGCGAATTGAGCCGCTTGCCCTCGAAACGGTCGACCAGGATGGTCACCGAGCCGTCGTATTCGGTGCGGCTGACACAGCGGCCGCCATGCTCGCAGCTGATCAGCCGCCCCTGGCGGTCGCGGGTATGGCCGTTGGTGTACCGCGCCGGCGCGCGATAGACGTCGACCGTCCCGTTGGTCGTCCAGCGCATCATCCGGTCGTTCGGAATGTCGCTCCACAGCAGGCAGTTCTGCTCGCCGATCCACACCGGCCCTTCCGCCCAGCGGAAGCCCGTGGCGATTTTCTCGATTGCCGCATTGAACAGCAGCATCGAACGAAAGCGTTCGTCATAGACGTGAAAAGCCTCGGACATGGCGGCGCCCTTCCCCCTCTTCGTTGCGGCCGGCTTCTCCGGCCCTTGCCGTCAAACGATAAAAGACAAACGCCGCGAAGACCAGAGGGGGGCGCGGCCCGGTCAGGCCTTGAGCGCAGAGATGAACGCGTCCGCCTTTTCGCGCACCGCGGCGGCGTCATCGCCCGGGCGATAGAGCCCGGAGCCGATGCCGAATCCCATCGCCCCGGCGGCGCGCCAGGGCGCCATCGTCTCCGGCGATACGCCGCCGACCGGCAGCACCGGCAGCGCCGGCGGCAGCACCGCGCGCAGGGCCTTGAGCACCGCCGGGCTCGCCGCCTCGGCCGGAAACAGCTTCAGCCCGTCCGCGCCGGCCCCGATCAGGGCGAAAGCCTCGGCCGGGGTGAAAAAGCCGGGCAGGGCGAGCAGCCCGTGCCGCTTGGCCTCCCGCACGAGATCGGGATCGGCGTGCGGGGTGACCATCAGCCGTCCGCCGGCGCCTGCAAGCCGGGCGATGTCCGCGGCCGTCATCACCGTTCCGGCCCCGATCAGCGCGCGGTCGCCGAAGCGGCGGGCGAGGCGGGCGATGCTCTCGAACGGGTCGGGCGAGTTCAGCGGCACCTCGATGATCCGCAGCCCGGCCCCGACCAGCGCCTCGCCCACCGCCTCCGCCTCGTCCGGCGAAATGCCGCGCAGGATCGCGACCAGCGGGCAGGCGTCGAGATGATCTTTCAGTGTCGCCATGGAATCTGCTCCCCGAGCCGGGCAAGGCCAAGACAGGCGGCATCGCCCGCCCCGGCGTCATGAATTCGCGCCGCGCCGCCGCACAATTCGATCGCGTCGCGGTAAAGGCCGCACAGCGCGGCATCGCCGATCAGCGTCACCTCGGCCGCGCCCGGCGGCAGCGCGTGGCGCACCTCGTGGCCGATCAGCAGGCCCGAGAGATAGGCGCGCGCGGCGGTCTTCGCCACGCCATCGAGCAGCACCCTGGTCCGCACGCCGAAGAGATGGTGCAGCAGCCCGCCCGGCTGGCCCGCCCGGGCAACGCCGTCGGCGAAGGCGGCCGGGTCCGGCGCGCCGGCCTCGATCGTCTGCGCGAGGATCGTCGCCCCGCCGATCGCGGCGAACGCCTCGCCGGTCATGTAGGAGCGGAACCCCTCGATCCGCCCGGCGGCCACCGTGGCCCATTTCGAATGGCTCCCCGGCAGGCAGACGAGCCGGCGCGCGTCGCCGTCCGCGGCGCCGACGATCTGCGTCTCCTCGCCGCGCATCACTTCCGGCACTCCCGCTTCGTCCCGCGCCGCAAGTCCGGGCAGGATGAACACCTCCGCCGCGTCGAACGCCACCGGCCGCGCCGCGGCGGCGATGGCGCCGAACTCCGCCGGACAGTCGAGATACGGCACTTCCTGCCAACCCTGGCGGCTGCCGGCCATGCCGGCGATCAGCACGCGCCGCTCGCCGGCCTCCAGCCAGTCGCCGGCGATGTCGCGCAGCGTGTCGGCGAAGCCGCCCGGCTTCACGCTCAGCGCGCCGCGATCGGCACGCCGCACGTCGCGGACCACGCCATCCTCCGCGATGCGGAAGGCGCGCAGCCGCGTCGTCCCCCAGTCGAGCCCGATCATCGGCGGCCGGTCATCCGCCCGTGCCGCTCAGATCCACCCGGCGTCGACGAAGAAATTGTGGCTGGTCACCATCCGGCTGTCGTCGGCGGCGAGCCAGAGCACCATCCGCGCGACATCGGCGGGCGTCAGCTTCTGCTTGAGGCACTGCTGCTTCATCAGCGTTTCCTCGCCTTCCGGCGTCAGCCATTTCTCGATCTGCCGTTCGGTCATGATCCAGCCCGGCACCACGCAGTTCACGCGGATGTTGTCCGGCCCGAAATCCCGCGCGAGGCTGCGCGTCAGCGCCTCGATGCCGGCCTTGGCGGTCACGTAGGCCGGCATGCCGCCCTGGCCCTTGTGCCAGCTGCTGGAGCCGAAATTGACGATGGCGCCGCCGCCGGCGGCCTTCATCATCGGGATGATCGCCTGGGCGGCGAAGAACTGGTGCCGCAGGTTCACCTGCAGCCGGTCCTCCCAATATTCCACCGTCACGTCCATCGTCGGGTGGCGCTCGTCATGGGCGGCGTTGTTCACCAGCACGGTGAACGGGCCGACCGCTTCCGCCCCTTTCGCGATCGTGGCCTTGAGGGCCTCGATGTCGCGCAGGTCGCACTGGAAGAAATGCGGCGCGGCATGACCCTTCGCCATCACCTGCTCGACCACGCGCTGGCCGCCCGCCGCGTCGATGTCGACGAAGACGATGCGGCTGCCCTGCTCGGCGAAATGCTGGACGACGGAGGCGCCGATGCCACCGCCGCCGCCGGTGATGAACACCGCCCGGTCCTTGAGGCTCGGATAGATTGCGTTGGCGTGTGCGGTCATGATGATCCTTCTTCCGTCGTGATGTATCGTCGCCGGCTCAGGGCGTCAGCGCGCCCTTGCCGCGCGGTATTCGCGCCGCACGATCTCGAGCAGTTCCTCGACCGAGGTGTCGCGCGCCGCCCCCGAGAACGTCACCTCGCCATGCTGCATCAGCATGACGCGATCGGCAATCTCCAGGGTCTGGGCATAGTTGTGCATGATCATGATGATCGAGATGTCGCCGCGGGCGCGCTGGCGCTGGATCAGGTCGATGATCAGCCCGGCCTCGCGCGCGCCCATCGCGGCGAGCGGCTCGTCGAGCAGCAGGATCTTGGCATCGGTATAGACCGCGCGGGCGATCGCGATCGCCTGCCGCTGCCCGCCCGAGAGCATCTCCACCTCCTCGTCGACCGAGGGGATGTTGACGCCGATATCCTCGAGCGCCTCCGCCGCGCGCCGGCGCATCGTCTTGTGATCGAGCATGCCGAGCGGTGTCCTGAGCTCGCGGTTCAGGAACATGTTGTGATAGATCGGCAGCGTGTTGACCAGGGCGAGGTCCTGATACACGCACTCGATGCCGAGGGCCCGCGCATGATCCACCGAGGCGAGATCCACCGCCTCGCCCTGCACGTAGAGCTGGCCGGCGGTCGGCTTGTGAAAGCCGGTGATGATCTTCATCAGGGTCGACTTCCCGGCGCCGTTGTCGCCGAGAATGCCGAGCACCTCGCCGCGCTTCACGTGCAGCGACACGCCCGACAGCGCCGTCACCGCGCCGAACGACTTGACGATGTTCTCGGCCCGCAGCGCGTCCGGCGCCGCTCCGTTCACGGTGGCGCTCATCGCCGTCCTCCCTTGCGCATGCCCTGGACCCGGATATTGGCGACCATCGCGATCAGGATGGCGGCGCCGATGATCATGTCGAAGGTGAAGGCGTTGATGCCGGCGAGGGTGAAGCCGTCCTGCAGCACGCCGAGCACGGTGGCGCCGAGCAGCCCGCCGATGATCGTGCCCGAGCCGCCGGCGAGGCTGGTGCCGCCGATCACGCCCGAGGCGACGGCGAGGAACATCACGTTGGTGCCGCCGGCGAGCGGATCGGTCGAGCCGATGCGGAACGCTTCCAGCAGGCCGGTGATGCCGCCGAGCACGCTGGTGAGCACGAAGTTGCCCACCTTGATCCGCGCGGCGTTGATGCCCGCCTCGGTCGCCCCGGTCAGGTTGCCGCCCACCGCGATCGTGTGCAGCCCCCAGCGCCGGTGGCGCAGCACCATGTGCATGATCACCACGATCAGCAGCGCCCAGAGGAATTCGCTGTAGCCGGCCGCGCCGAAGATGTTGGCGATCGCCGTGCCGCCCGGCGTGTTCACCGGATAGCCGCGCGAGATGGTCAGGGTGAAGCCGTTGATCAGGAACAGCGTGCCGAGCGTGGTGACGAAGGAGGGCACGCGCAGCAGCACCGTGATGCCGCCGTTGATCAGCCCGACCACGGCGGAAACCAGCAGCGCGAGCACGATGCCGACGAACAGGCCGAGCCCCGCCTTCACGCTGAACGCCATGATGAACGGGGCGAGCGCGAAGACCTGGCCGACCGACAGATCGATCTCGCCGCAGATCAGCAGCATGATCTCGCCGCAGGCGATGATGGCGGCCGGGGCAATGAACTGCGACAGCGTCTGCAGGTTCGGGCCGGAGAGGAAATTGTCGTTGCTGATCGCGAAATACGCGAACAGCAGGATGGCGACGACGAGAATGCTCGCCTCGCGCAGCGCGAACAGGCGGGAGCCGTGTCGGCGCAAACTTGTGGACTGGCTCATGCCGTTCCCCTGATCTCAGGCGCCGCCCCGCGCGCAGGCCGGCCTTATGGGTGAAGGGTGGAGGTCCGGCGCGGTGCCGGCCGCATCCCGCGGGACGCCGGCCGCCCGCCGCGCCGGCGCGGCATCAGCCCGCGATCGGCCCGTGGCGCGGCACGATCTGCGCCTTCGACGAGCTGCCCTCGTACCTCGTATGCGTGTCGAGATACGGCTTCACCGCCCCCTTGGTCACGAATTTCAGGCCGGTGTTGATCTCGGCCGGCCCGACCAGTCCGCCGGAGGCGAGGAACATGAACATCTCCATGACCGTGTAGAAGCCCTGCAGGTAGGGCTGCTGGTCGATGGTGAAGTCGAGATCGCCGCTGTTGATCAGGTCGAGCGTCTTCGGCAGCAGGTCGAAGCCGCCGCCATGCACGCCCTTCTTGGCGAGGCCGAACTGCTTCATCACCTCGCCGACGCCCTGGGTCGAGCCGGCATCCACCGCGAACATGCCCTTCACGTGCTGGTGACCGAGATAATAGGCGCGGATCTTCGAGAGTTCCTCGTTCACCGTCGGCCCGGTCGCGATTTCATGATAGGTGATGTTCTTGCCGAGCTTCTTGATCGCGGCCGCGGCGCCGTCGATGCGCGGCTGGATGTTGAGCTGGCCGGGTGTTGCGATGAACAGCGCGACCTCGCCGGAGCCGACGAGCTTCACGATCTTCTCGCCCATCTGGTAGCCGGCGAGGAACAGGTCCTGGCCGATATAGGCGAGGCGCTTGTTCCCCGAGCCGGCGGGCGCGTCGGCATTGTAGGAGAACACGGCGATTCCCGCCTCCAGCGCGCGTTCCGTCGGCTTGTTGAACGCGGTCGGGTCGACCAGCGGCACCGCGATCGCATCGGCCTTGCCGGCGATCGCCGCGTCCATCGCGTTCACCATGTGGGCGACGTTCGAGGTCTGCGATCCGGTCCACTGCCACTCGCAGCCGAGCAGGCGGCAGGCGTCATGGATGCCGTACTGGGTCGGCACGAAGAACGGGTTGGTGGTGACGTGATTGACGAACACGAACTTCCAGCGCTTGTGCGTCGGAAACGGATCCTTGCCGGCGGCCTCGGCGGTGCGGGCCCCCGCGGCGAGCATCGCCGCCGCCGCGCCGAACGTCACCCCCTGCGCAACCGCGCGGCGCGGCAGGCGGGACGCGACAATGTCACTGACCTGATCTTCTATCTTCTTTGTCATCGGCTTCCTCCCTGAGAAGATTGCCGTTTATATCTAGTTGACCCTCAATAAAAACGCAATCAGCGAAATCGTGCCCCCGCGACGCCTCGCGACTTTGTTGGAGGACATCTGAAACATTGCGAATATAAATCGTTTATCCGAACCGGCTTGCCGGGGGTGGTCGGCGTGCGGGGCGCGGACTAACGTCGCCGGACACCACTCATGCGCGGGAGGACGTCGGCATGACAAAGGCAGATTCGGCACAAGGGCAGGCCGCGCGTTTCGCGGGCCGCTTCGCCCTCGTCACCGGCGGGGCGTCCGGCATCGGCCGGGCGATCGCGTTGCGCCTTGCGGCGGAGGGGGCGTCGGTCACCTTCACCCATCTGCCCGGCGACGATGCGGCGGCGGACACGCTCGCCGAACTCCGCCGCGCCGGCCCCGGGGGCAGCCATCACGCCGAGGCGGCGGATGTCGCCGACCGCGCCGCGATGGAGGCGGTCGCGGCGCGCGCCATCGCGCGGGCCGGCCATCTTTCGCTCCTCGTCAACAATGCCGGCATCCAGGTCGAACAGCCGAGCGACGCGCTCGACATGGACCGGTTCGACCGCGTCATCGCGGTCGACCTGCTGGCCGTCGCCCATCTCTCCTCGCGGGTCATCGGCCATATGGCGCAGCGCGGGTCGGGCGCGATCCTGAATATCTCCTCGGTTCACGAAATCGTGCCAAAGCCCGGCTTCCTGTCCTATTCGGCGGCGAAGGGCGGCATCGGCAACCTCACCCGCACGCTCGCTCTCGAATTCGCCGGGCGCGGCGTGCGGGTGAACGCGGTCGGTCCCGGCGCCACGGTCACGCCGATGAACGCCGGCTGGACCGGCGATCCCGAGCGCCGGCGCGTGGTCGAGGCGCACATCCCGATGGGCCGCCCGGCCGAGGCCGAGGAAATCGCCGCGGTCGCCGCCTTCCTGCTGTCGGACGAGGCGAGCTACGTCACCGGCCAGACGCTCTATGCCTGCGGCGGCCTCTCGCTCTACGGCGATTTCGCGCGCAACTGGTCGACCTGACCCGCCCGGCACCGCTCATTGACGCCTCGCGCGCGGTCTCCCGCAACCCGGCGGCTTCGCGCGCACAAGCCTGAAATCGTTTTCCAACTTTTGCTGTTTCCGGCGCGATCTCTGGTCATCGCGGTTCTGGCCGTTGGGCGGAGCAGCAAAAATTTTATTTGAGCCAGCAGAAATTTCTTGATCGCGGCGGCGTGACAACCTAAAACGACCATGAAAACGTTTTCTGTTTCCGGAATCTTTTCACGTCCGAAGACAGGAAGACAAAAACAAGACCGAGGAGGAACGATTGACGGCGCACCCCGCCCTGCCAGCCCGCATCCCTGCATGTCCGTTCGCGGGATCGCCGCGAGTGTCGACGCATCACGCCGGCGGCATCGTGGCGCGCCCATCGCCTTGGCCGCCATCCGGCCGATGACCGGACCCCGCCGGCCGACCGCGCCGGGCCACGCTGAGAAAAAAAGGAGACCAGAATGACCAACAGGAAGAGCTTCACGCAGAAGGCGGCGATCGCGCTGGCCGCGGTCGGCGCGATCGCCGGCTTCGCCGCCACCGCCCAGGCCGCGCCGATCCGCGCCTGCCTCATCACCAAGACCGACTCCAACCCCTATTTCGTCACCATGCGCAAGGGCGCGCTGGCGGAGGCGAAGAAGCTCGGCGTCGATCTCAAGACCTATGCCGGCAAGTACGACGGTGACAACCAGTCCCAGGTCGCCGCCATCGAGAGCTGCATCGCCGATCATGCCAAGGGCATCCTGATCACCCCGTCCGATACCAAGGCGATCGTTCCCACCGTCGAGAAGGCGCGCAAGGCCGGGCTGCTGGTGATCGCGCTGGATACCGCGCTGAGCCCGACCAGCGCCGCCGACATGACCTTCGCCACCGACAATTTCGAGGCCGGCGAGCTGATCGGCCGCTGGGCCCGCAAGCATCTCGGCGCCAAGGCGAAGGACGCGAAGATCGCGATGCTCGACCTGTCGATCTCGCACCCCACCGTCGATGTCGAGCGCGACCACGGCTTCCTCGCCGGCTTCGGTGACAAGATCAAGAATCCGGAAACGTTCAACGTGCCCGACCCGCGCATCGTCGGCCATGTCGAGACCGGCGGATCGGAAGAGGGCGGCCAGAAGGGCATGGAAACGCTGCTCGCCCGCAACCCGAACATCAACCTCGTCTACGCCATCAACGAGCCGGCGGCCTTCGGCGCCTACCAGGCGCTGAAATCGGTCGGCAAGGCGGGCAAGGTCACCATCGTCGCGATCGATGGCAGCTGCACCGGCGTCGACGGCGTGAAGCAGGGCATCATCGCCGCCGACTCGCAGCAATATCCGCTGAAGATGGCGGCCCTCGGCGTCAAGGCGATCGTTACCTTCGCCAAGACGGGCAAGAAGCCGCAGGCCAGCGCCGGCAAGGATTTCTTCAACACCGGCACCAACCTGATCACCGCGCATCCGGTTCCCGGCGTTCCCTCGATCACGCCGGCGCAGGGCGCCAAACTCTGCTGGGGCAACTGAGCCCCTTGCGTGATCCCGGGCGGTGCATGGCGCCGCCCGCCCTCTTCGACTGCCGCGCCGGCGCTCCCGGCGCGGTCATGGAGCAGACGCCATGTCGAGCAACGAGCGCACCGAGATCACCTTCGAGGCGGCCATCGTGACCGCCGGATCGGAGGCGGTCGCCGAATTCAGCCACCGCAAGACGCCGCTGGAGCGGCTGCAGCAGCTGCTGCACGAAACCCCCTGGCTCGCGCCGCTCATCGTGCTGCTGGTCTCCCTGCTCGGCTTCGGCATCCTGGTCGGCCACCGGTTCTTCTCGGCCTATGCGCTGACGCTGATCCTCCAGCAGGTGACCATCACCGGCATCGTCGGTGTCGCCCAGGCGCTCGTCGTGCTCACCGCCGGGATCGATCTTTCGGTCGGCGCCATCATGGTGTTGTCCTCGGTGCTGATGGGCCAGTGTTCCTTCAGTTACGGCCTGCCCGCCGAGGTCTCGATTCTCTGTGGCTTCGCCTTCGGCGCCGCGGTCGGCTGGTGCAACGGCGTGCTGGTCGCCCGCATGAAGCTGCCGCCCTTCATCGTCACCCTCGGCATGTGGCAGATCGTGCTGGCGGCGAACTACCTCTATTCCGGCAACCAGACGATCGGCGCGGCGCAGATCTCGCTGAAGGCGCCGTTGCTGCAGTATCTCGGCAACACCTTCGTGATCGGCGGCGCCAACGGCGCGACCTTCACCTATGGCGTCGTGCTGATGATCGGCCTCGTCCTGCTCTTCGCCTATGTGCTGCGGCACACCGCCTGGGGGCGGCACGTCTACGCCGTGGGCGACGATCCCGATGCCGCGGCCCTGGCGGGGGTGAACGTGCGGCGGATGCTGATCGGCGTCTACACGCTCTCCGGCCTCGTCTGTGCCATCGCCGGCTGGGCGCTGATCGGCCGCATCGGCGCGATCTCGCCGAATTCCGGCCAGTTCGAGAACATCAACAGCATCACCGCGGTGGTGATCGGCGGCATCTCGCTGTTCGGCGGCCGCGGCTCGATCCTCGGCATGATCTTCGGCGCCATGATCGTCGGCGTCTTCACCCTCGGGCTCAACATGTATGGCACCGACCCGCAATGGACCTACCTGATGATCGGCGCGCTGATCATCGTCGCGGTCGCGGTGGACCAGTGGATCAGAAAGGCGGCGGTGTGATGGAACCCGTTCTCAAGGCGCGTGGCCTCGTCAAGCGGTATGGCCGGGTCACGGCGCTCGACCATTGCGATTTCGACCTTCATCCCGGCGAGATCCTCGCCGTCATCGGCGACAACGGCGCCGGCAAGTCCTCGCTGATCAAGGCGCTTTCCGGCGCCATCCAGGTCGACGAGGGCGAGATCCAACTCGAGGGCCGGCCGGTGCGCTTCGCCTCGCCGATCGCCGCCCGCGCCGCCGGCATCGAGACCGTCTACCAGACGCTCGCGATGGCGCCCGGCCTGTCGATCGCCGACAACATGTTCATGGGCCGCGAACTGCGCAAGCCGGGCCTGCTCGGCAAGGTCTTCCGCAAGCTCGACCATGCCGAGATGCAGCGCATCGCCCGCCAGAAACTCTCCGATCTCGGGCTGATGACGATCCAGAACATCAACCAGGCGGTGGAAACCCTCTCCGGCGGCCAGCGCCAGGGCGTCGCCGTCGCCCGCGCCGCCGCCTTCGGCTCCAAGGTCATAATCCTCGACGAGCCGACCGCCGCCCTCGGCGTCAAGGAATCCCGCCGCGTGCTCGAACTCATCCTCGACGTGAAGGCCCGCGGCATCCCCATCATCCTGATCAGCCACAACATGCCGCATGTCTTCGAGGTGGCGGACCGCGTCCACATCCACCGTCTCGGCCGCCGGCTCTGCGTGATCGACCCGAAGACGCATTCGATGTCCGACGCCGTCGCCTACATGACCGGCGCGCGCACGCCCGAGGCGGTGCTCGACCCCGCGGCCTGAACCGGAGATCGGGACGACATATCACAGAATATTCTTGAGCCTGAAAATTATGTGATATATATCCCCGAAACGCGTCGAAAGGTGCCGACCGAGGACGTCCCGATGTATACCCAGGCCCTGAACCAGCCTTCCGAATCCGCGTCCGCCGCGCCCGAGGATACCGACAGGCTCGCCCGCTTCCAGGCGCGGATCGACGCCGATGAACGGATCGAGCCGAACGATTTCATGCCCGCCGCCTACCGGCGCACGCTGACGCGGCAGATCTCCCAGCATGCCCATTCCGAGATCATCGGCATGCAGCCCGAGGGCAACTGGATCACCCGCGCCCCCACGCTGCGCCGCAAGGCCGCCCTGCTCGCCAAGGTGCAGGACGAATGCGGCCACGGACTCTATCTCTACGCCGCGGCCGAAACCCTCGGCGCCACGCGCGAGGAACTGGTCGACCAGCTTCTCGCCGGCCGCGCGAAATACTCCTCGATCTTCAACTACCCGACGCTGAGCTGGGCCGATATCGGCGCGATCGGCTGGCTGGTCGACGGCGCCGCGATCATGAACCAGATCCCGCTCTGCCGCTGTTCCTACGGACCCTACGCGCGCGCCATGATCCGCGTCTGCAAGGAGGAATCCTTCCACCAGCGCCAGGGCTACGAGATCATGCTCACCCTCGCGCGCGGCACGGCGGAGCAGCGCGAGATGGCGCAGGACGCGCTGAACCGCTGGTGGTGGCCGAGCCTGATGATGTTCGGCCCGCCGGATGCCGCCAGCGCCCATTCCGACAGCTCGATGCGCTGGAAGATCAAGCGCTTCTCGAACGACGAACTGCGCCGCAAGTTCGTCGACGCCACGGTGCCGCAGGCGCATGTCCTCGGCCTGTCGATCCCCGATCCCGCGCTGCGCTACGATTCCGCCACCGGCCATTGGGAGCACGGCGCGATCGACTGGGAGGAGTTCCGCCAGGTCATCGCCGGCAACGGCCCGTGCAACCGCGAGCGCCTCGCCGCCCGCCGCCAGGCGCATGAGGATGGCGCCTGGGTGCGCGAGGCCGCGCTCGCCTTCGCCGCCCGCCGCGCCCGCGCGGAAGCCGCCTGAGGACGGGACGATGCCGGAAACGCCGACGCCGCTCTGGGAAGTCTTCATCCGCAGCCGCAACGGCCTCGCCCATCGCCACGCCGGCTCGCTGCACGCGGCCGACGCCACCCTGGCGCTCCAGGCCGCGCGCGATCTCTTCACCCGCCGCGGCGAGGGCCTGTCGATCTGGGTGGTGCCCTCCGCCGCCATCACCGCCTCGGACCCCGCCGAGGCCGGCATGCTGTTCGAGCCCGCCGACTCGAAGATCTACCGCCACCCGACCTTCTACGAGGTGCCCGACGAGGTCGGCCACATGTGACGGCCGGCACGCCGCGCCCGGAGAGCCCGATGTCCACCACCTCCATCACCGTCCGCGAGACCCCGCTGGTCCGTTTCCTGCTCCGCCGGGCGGACGACGCGCTGATCCTCGGCCATCGCCTGTCCGAATGGTGCGGCCGCGCGCCCAGCATGGAGGAGGAGATGGCGCTGGCGAACATCGCGCTCGACCTCATCGGCCAGGCCCGCGCGCTCTACGCCTACGCCGCCGATATCGAGGCGGCCGGCCACGACGAGGACGATTTCGCCTATCTCCGGCCCGAGCGCGCCTTCGGCAACCTGCTGCTGGTCGAACAGCCGAACGGCGATTTCGCGGTCACCATCGCGCGCCAGGTGTTTTTCTCCGCCTTCGCCGATCTCTGGTGGCGGGCGCTCGCCGGCTCGGCCGATCCCACGCTGGCCGCCCTCGCCGCGCGGGCCGAAAAGGAAACCGCCTACCACCTGCGCCACGCGGCGGAATGGCTGATCCGCCTGGGCGACGGCACGGCGGAAAGCCATGCCCGCGCCGCGGCGGCGGTCGAGGCGCTCTGGCCGTTCACCGGCGAGATGTTCGAGGCCGAGCCGGACGAGGCCGCGCTGGTCGAGGCGGGCATCGCCCCCGATCCGGCCGCCCTGCGCGACCCCTGGCGCGCCGCCCTCGCCGAGATCCTCGCCGAGGCCACGCTCGCCCTGCCCGAGTCCGGCTGGATGCAGAAGGGCGGCCGCCAGGGCCGGCATTCCGAGCATCTCGGCCGGCTGCTCGCCGAAATGCAGCATCTCCAGCGCAGCTATCCAGGGGCCTCGTGGTGAGCGCGCCCGAGCCGTCCCTCGCCCGCCTGCGCCGCGTCGCCGGCGCCGTGCCCGATCCCGAACTGCCGGTGCTCACCATCGCCGATCTCGGCATTCTCCGCGATGTCCGCATCGTCGGCGGCACGGCGGAGATCGACATCACGCCGACCTATTCCGGCTGCCCGGCGATGGCCGAGATCGCCGCCGGAATCATCCGCGCCGTCGAGGCCGCCGGTTTCGGCCGGCCGCGCGTGAACACCGTGCTCTCGCCCGCCTGGACGACCGATTTCATGACCGCCGCGGCGCGGCGCGCGCTGCGCGAATACGGCATCGCCCCGCCGCCGGAAGCCGCCGCGCGCCGCCCGCGCTTCGCCGCCTTGCCGCTGCCCTGCCCGCGATGCGGCAGCGCCGAAACCGAGGAGCTCGCCCCCTTCGGCGCCACCGCCTGCAAGGCGCTCTGGCGCTGCCGCGCCTGCCGCGAGCCCTTCGAGCATTTCAAATGCCACTGACCGAACCCGCCGCCGCGCCGAAATTCCACCGCCTCCGCGTGGCCGATCTCCGGCGCGAAACGGCGGACACCGTCTCGCTGTCCTTCGCGGTGCCGCCGGCGCTCGCCGGCGCCTACCGCTTCGCCCCCGGCCAGTATCTCACCCTGCGCGCGACGATCGCGGGCGAGGAACTGCGCCGCTCCTATTCGATCTGCACGGTGCCGGAGGATGGCGAGCTGCGCATCGCGGTCCGGCGCGTCGATGGCGGGCGCTTCTCCACCTGGGTGAACGAGGCGCTGCGGCCGGGCGACCCGGTCGACGTGATGACGCCGACCGGCCGCTTCGGCGCCGCCGCCCTGGCCGAACCCGCCGGCCTGCATGTCGCCTTCTGCGCCGGGTCCGGCATCACCCCGGTGCTGCCGGTCGCCCGCGCCGTGCTGGCCGCCTCGCCCGCGAGCCGGTTTCACTTCTTCTACGGCAACCGCACCGGCGCCGACGCGCTGTTCCGCGCCGAGCTGGCCGCGCTGAAGGACCGCCATCTCGGCCGCGTCTCGGTGCTGCACGTGCTGTCGCGCGAGGAACAGGATCTTCCCGTGCTGAACGGGCGGCTCGACGGCGCGCGCGTGCGCCGCCTGCTGCCCGCCATGGTGCCGCCGGCCGAGATCGCCCATGCCCATGTCTGCGGACCCGCCACGATGATCGACGAGGTCGCCGGCGTCCTCGCCGAATTCGGCCTGCCCCCCGCGCGCCTTCACACCGAGCGTTTCGTCTCCGCCGAAGGCGGCCGCCCGCGCCCGCGCCCGCCGGTCGCGCCCGGCGCCCCGTCCGCCCATCGCGCCGCCATCATCCTCGACGGCAAGCGCCGCGAGGTGCCGGTGGCCGAGGGCGAGACGATCCTCGACGCCGCGCTGCGCGCCGGGCTCGACATGCCCTTCGCCTGCAAGGGCGGCATGTGCTCCACCTGCCGCGCCCGCCTCGCCGATGGCGAGGCCGACATGGCCGTGAACTACGCGCTGGAGCCGTGGGAAACCGCTGCCGGCTTCATCCTCACCTGCCAGTCCCGTCCGCTTACGCCGCGCGTCACCGTCGACTTCGACGCGCTGTAGCGCCGCATCACTTCTGGCCCGCCGCCGTCGCATGCAGGCTGAAGCATTGCCGCCCGCTGGCGTGCCGGCCGAAGACCGGATGCTGGAACCCCGCCTCCTGGCTGGCCCGCTCGTCCAGCGTCGAGAGCGCGAAATGCGCGCAGAGTTCGTAGCTGTCGGTCCCGGTCACGCTGTATTCGAAGGGGATGCCCTCCGGATCGGTCAGCGGCACCGCGCCATAGCCGGGGGATGGCTCCAGCTCCTCGAGCCGCTGCGGCAGCGCGCCATGGCCGCGCCGGTAGGCGGCGATCTCGCCCGACAGTATCCCGAGTTGCAGGCTGCGCATCTGGTCGGCCTGCTGCCGGCGGATATGCTCCGGCGAGCCGATCACGAGAAACCCCGCGATCACCAGCAACAGCGCGGCGAGTCCGAGGCTGCCCGCGAACAGGCTGGCGCCGCCCGGCCTCATGGCGCCGCCGCCTCACGCGCGTCGCGCAGGAAATAGCCGAACATGCCGCCGGCGATCACCGCCACCGTCGCGAGCTTCAGCAGGGTCGCCACCGCCAGTTCGCCGCCCAGCGCGTTGTAGATCAGCGCCATCACGTCGCCGGCCAGCCATAGCGCGGTGATGAACAGCGTGAGGTAGGTCAGCCACTGGCGCGGCCGCGATCCCCGCCGCGCCGGGTCCCGCGCGATCGCCCGGTTGATCCGGCGGAACAGCACGACGAAGACCGGGTAGGCGACCAGGATCGCCGAGATGTTCCACCTGATGTCCCGCAGCAGCGTGGCGCTTACATAAATCCGGCTGCCGATCCGCCGGGGAAAGGCGTGGTCGATCAGGTGAAAGGCGAGGGCGCCCGCATTGTAGGCGGCGGTATAGAGCGCCACGAACACCACCAGGTAGACGAACACCTCGCGCGCCGAGAGATAGGGCTGCGCCCGCGGCACCGGCACCGGAAACGGAACCTCGGCGAAGGCGTGCAGCGCCTCGCCGATATCGGCCTCCTGCCAGCCGGCCGCGCGCAGGGCCGCGGCAATCTCCGCGCGCGCCGCGCCGGCGGCGAGGGCCCGGCGGGTGAAGTCGAGCAGCTGGCGGTCCATGATCCGGCCTCCCGGTTGCGGGACGGCCCCCAGCCTGCCCGCCGGCGCGCGACATGCCGATGATCCCGCTCAAGCCGCGATCATCCGTTCGGCGCAATCGCGCTCGGCCTTTCGGCGAGGGGAGCGCGCAAATGTTCACTTCATACGATCAATTCAATCAATCCAATCAGTATAGAAGATCATCCGCCGAGGCCCCATTAAAGACGCAACGCCGGCGCGCGGGCTCCGCTCCGTCCCCCGGCATTCATCTGGAGGCTTCCATGCTCACCCAAGGCTTCGCCCGTTTCATTCACGCCCGCCGCACCGACCTGCTCGCCATCGTGCGCCAGTTCACGCCGAACTGGTTCGCCGCGACGATGGGCACCGGCATCCTCGCGCTCGACCTCAACCAGCTGCCCGGCCTGCATCGCCCGGCGATGGCGCTCTGGCTGCTGAACATCGCGCTGTTCGCCCTCTTCACCCTGCTCTACGCCGCGCGCTGGCTGCTCTACCCGCGGGAGGCCGCGCGCATCTTCGGCCATTCGGTGATGTCGATGTTCCTCGGCACCATCCCGATGGGCCTCGCCACCATCATCAACGGTTTCATCGCCTTCGGTCTCGCCCCGCTCGGGCCGGAAGCGGTCGGCATCGCCACCGCGCTCTGGTGGGCGGATGTGGCGCTGTCGCTCGTCATCGGCATCGGCGTGCCCTTCCTGATGGTCATCCGCCAGGACCACGCGATCGAGAGGATGACGGCGGTCTGGCTGCTGCCGGTCGTCGCCGCCGAGGTCGCGGCGGCGAGCGGCGCGCAGATCGTCCCGCATCTCGGCAACCCGCATCTCGCCCTGCTGGTCGACATCCTGTCCTACGCCCTCTGGGCCTATTCGGTGCCGGTCGCGCTCGGCATCGTCGCGGTCCTGCTGCTCCGCCTCGTGCTGCACCGCCTGCCGCATCGCGACATGGCGCCCTCGTCCTGGCTCACTTTGGGGCCGATCGGCACCGGCGCGCTCGGCCTGCTCCTGCTCGGCGCCGATGCGCAGGGCGCGCTCGCCCCGCTCGGCCTGCCGGGGCTCGCCGACGCGGCGCGCGGCATCGGCCTGATCGGCGGCGTCATCCTCTGGGGTTACGGCGTCTGGTGGCTCGCCTTCGCGGTGCTCGCAACCCTGCGCTACCTGCGCGGCGGCATTCCGTTCAATCTCGGCTGGTGGGGCTTCACCTTCCCGCTCGGCGTCTACGCCGCCACCACCTTCGCCCTCGCCGGGCAGACCCACCTCGCCCTGTTCCACATCGCCGCCGTGGCGATGACGGCGAGCCTCGCCGCCCTCTGGGTGATCGTCGCGGCGATGACGCTGCGGGGTGCCGCCAGCCGCGCGCTCTTCGCCGCCCCCTGCCTGCTGCGCGGCGCCATTCCGGAGGACGCGCTGACCGCCGACATGGTCTGACCGGGTCCCGGCCGGGACTCGCCATCGCCCGACGCCTCGACTAACGTTGCCGGCGCGCCCCCATCGCCGATGGGGCGCGCCGGTCCCGTATCCGGTTCTTCGTCCGCGTTCTCCGGGGCCCGCCAGCCGCGCCTTTCCATCAAGAATGCCAATACGGGGGACGATTTCATGAAAAAATTCATCAACGCGCCGGAAAACGTGGTGGCCGAGGCGCTGGCCGGCATGGCCGCCGCGCATCCCGATCTGATCCGCGTCCACACCGATCCCGATTTCATCACCCGCGCCGATGCCCCGGTGCGCGGCAAGGTGGCGCTGCTCTCCGGCGGCGGCTCCGGTCACGAGCCGATGCATGGCGGTTTCGTCGGCCGCGGCATGCTCGATGCCGCCTGCCCCGGCGCGGTCTTCACCAGCCCGACGCCGGACCAGATGCTCGCCGCCACCAGGGCGGTCGATGGCGGCGCCGGCGTGCTGCACATCGTGAAGAACTACACCGGCGACGTGCTGAACTTCGAGATGGCCGCCGACCTCGCGAAGGAGGAGGGGCTCGACGTCGCCGCCGTCGTGATCGATGACGATGTGGCGGTGCAGGACAGTCTCTACACCGCCGGCCGCCGCGGCGTCGGCGCCACGATCCTCGCCGAGAAGATCTGCGGCGGTGCCGCCGAGGCCGGCGCCGACCTCGCCAGCGTCGCCGCCCTCTGCCGCGAGGTGAACGGCGCCGCCCGCTCGATGGGCGTCGCGCTCAGCCCCTGCACCGTGCCGCATGCCGGCAAGCCGAGCTTCACCCTCGGCGAGGGCGAGATGGAATACGGCATCGGCATCCATGGCGAGCCCGGCCGCAAGCGCATCCCCATCGAACCGGCCGACCGTGTGGCCGAAATGCTGATGGAACCCATCCTCGCCGACCTGCCGTTCCGCCAAGGCGACAAGGTGCTGCTCTTCGTCAACGGCCTCGGCGGCACGCCGCTGGTCGAGCTCTACATCCTCTACCGCAAGGCCGCGGAGATCGCCCGACGCCACGGGCTGACGGTCGCGCGCTCGCTGGTCGGCCCCTACATGACCAGCCTCGAGATGGCCGGCACCTCGATCACCCTGCTGCGCCTGACCGACGACATGATCCGTCATTGGGACGCGCCGGTCGTCACCCCGGCGCTGCGCTGGGGCGCCTGAGGCGGGCAGGGGGGATTGCGCATGGCCGACCAGCTCGACGTTCCGCTCCTCACCGCCTGGCTCGGCCGCGCCGCCGCCGCGATCGAGGCGCAGCAGGGCTACCTCTCCGATCTCGACGCCGCGATCGGCGATGGCGATCACGGCGCCAACCTCGCCCGCGGCTTCAAGGCCGTCATGGCGAAGCTCGGCACGCCCGCCGATCCGGCGGCGCTGTTCCGCACCGTCGGCATGACGCTGATCGGCACCGTCGGCGGCGCCTCCGGCCCGCTCTACGGCACCCTCTTCGTCGAGATGGCCAAGGCCGCCGCCGGCCGCGCCACGCTCGACGCCGCCGGCTGGCACGCCGCGCTTGCCGCCGGCGTCGCCGGCGTGGTCGCCCGCGGCAAGGCGGCCCCCGGCGACAAGACGATGATCGACGCGCTCACCCCCGCCGTCGCCGCCCTCGAAGCGGCGGCCAGCCTGCCCGAGGCGCTCGTCCGCTCGGCCGCCGCCGCGCGGGAGGGCGCCGAGGCCACCGCCCCGCTGGTCGCCCGCAAGGGCCGCGCCTCCTATCTCGGCGAACGCGCGATCGGCCATGTCGATCCGGGGGCGACCTCGTCGGCGATGCTGCTCGCCGCCCTCGCCGAAGCCGCCGGCTGAGCGGCCCCGGCGCGCGGCGTCATGGCAACCGGCCTCCTGCTCGTCTCGCACAGCGCGGCGCTGGCCCGCGCCACCGCCGAACTCGTCCGGCAAATGACCGGCGA
>NZ_JFHO01000086.1:0-17054 GCF_000724705.2 Acidiphilium sp. JA12-A1 | reverse complement strand
CGCCGCCGCCCTCGCCCGTACCCAGCCGCGCGATGGCGTGCAGGTGCTCGGCCCGGCGCCGGCCCCCTTCGCCATGCTGCGCGGCCGGCATCGCCGCCGCCTGCTGCTGCGCGCGCCGCGCGGGATCGCGGTGCAGCCCGTGCTGCGCGCCTGGCTCGACCGTGCTCGCGCCGAGGGGCTGCCCCGCGCCGCGCGGATCGATATCGACATCGATCCGATCTCATTCCTGTGAGCGCATGCGTTGCGCGGCCGGGGGGCGTATGCTACTGGCGCGCATCGCTTGAAAAAGCGCACGGGAAGGCATGTCCGCACTCTGGCCGACAGGGCGCGGCGGGCCGGTCCGGGGTTGAAACGCAAGAACTGAGATCGAAAGCAGGGTCATACTGGTGTCGTCCGCCGTTTCCGCATCGCCGCAAGCCGCCTCCCCGCAGCAGGACCGGACATCCGGCCTGTCGGCCCGCTATGCGCGGGCGCTTTATGAACTCGCCGACGAACGCAAGCAGCTCGATGAAGTGGTCTCCGAAATGGCGGCACTGGGCCGGCTGTTCGCGGAAGACCCGTCGCTGCGCCGCCTGATCGCCAGCCGTTCGATCGACGCGCGCGAGGCCGGGCGCGCCATGGAACAGGTGCTCGCCAGCCAGGGCGTGTCCGATCTCGTCCGCAATTTCATCGGCACCGCCATCGCCAACCGCCGCCTGGCCGACCTGCCGTCGCTGGTCGCGGGATTTGCCGTCTATGTCGCGGAGAAGCGCGGCGTGGTCGCGGCCGACATCGCCTCGGCGCACCCGCTCACCGACACCCAGCGCGCCCAGCTCACCGCCCGCCTCGCCGAGGCCGGCTACGGGCGCGTCACCATCCGCGAAACGGTCGACCCGTCGCTGCTCGGCGGGCTGACCGTGCGGATCGGATCGAAGCTTTACGACACCAGTTTGAAATCGCGCCTGCAACGCCTGCGCCATGTGATGAAGGGAGCCGCCTGATATGGAGATCCGCCCCGCCGAAATCTCCGAGATTCTGAAGAAGCAGATCGCGAGCTTCGACACCGAGACGGACGTCGCCGAAACCGGCCAGGTCCTGTCGGTCGGTGACGGCATCGCACGCGTGTTCGGCCTCGCAAACGTGATGGCCGGCGAGATGGTCGAGTTTCCGAATGCCGGCGTTCAGGGCATGGCGCTGAACCTCGAGAACGACAATGTCGGCGTCGTCGTCTTCGGCGACGACAAGGCGATCCGCGAGGGCGACACCGTCACCCGCACCCGCCGCATCGTCGACGTGCCGGTCGGCAAGGGCCTGCTCGGCCGCGTGGTCGACGCGCTCGGCAACCCGATCGACGGCAAGGGCCCGATCGAGGCGACCGAGCGCCGCCTGGTCGAGACCAAGGCGCCCGGCATCATCCCGCGCAAGTCGGTGCACGAGCCGATGCAGACCGGCGTGAAGTCGATCGACGCGCTGATCCCGATCGGCCGCGGCCAGCGCGAGCTGGTCATCGGCGACCGTCAGACCGGCAAGACCGCGATCATCGTCGACACCTTCATCAACCAGAAGCCGCTGAACGCGCAGGACGACGAGAGCAAGAAGCTCTACTGCATCTACGTCGCGGTCGGGCAGAAGCGCTCCACCGTCGCCCAGCTCGTGCGCACGCTCGAGGAAAACGGCGCGATGGAATACTCCATCGTCATCGCCGCCACCGCCTCCGAGCCGGCGCCGATGCAGTTCCTCGCCCCCTACACGGGCTGCGCGATGGGCGAGTATTTCCGCGACAACGGGATGCACGCGCTGATCGTCTATGACGATCTCTCGAAGCAGGCCGTCGCCTATCGCCAGATGTCGCTGCTGCTGCGCCGCCCGCCGGGACGCGAGGCCTATCCGGGCGACGTGTTCTACCTGCACTCGCGCCTGCTCGAGCGCGCCGCGAAGATGTCCGACGAGTTCGGCGCCGGCTCGCTGACCGCGCTGCCGGTCATCGAGACCCAGGCGGGCGACATCTCGGCCTATATCCCGACCAACGTGATCTCGATCACCGACGGGCAGATCTTCCTCGAGACCGAACTGTTCTTCAAGGGCATCCGCCCGGCGGTGAACGTCGGCAACTCGGTCTCGCGCGTCGGCTCGGCCGCGCAGATCAAGGCGATGAAGCAGGTCGCCGGCAAGATCAAGCTCGACCTCGCGCAGTATCGCGAGATGGCGGCCTTCGCGCAGTTCGCCTCGGATCTCGATGCCTCGACCCAGAAGCTGCTCGCCCGCGGCGCGCGCCTGACCGAGCTGCTCAAGCAGCCGCAGTTCAAGCCGCTGCCGGTGGAGGAGCAGGTGGTGTCGATCTTCGTCGGCACCCGCGGCTATCTCGACGAGGTGCCGGTCAACCGCATCGGCGATTTCGAGGCCCAGCTGATCTCCGAGATGAAGGCGCGTTCGCCGGAAATCCTCGACTCGATCCGCAACGACCGCGAAATCAAGAAGGAGACCGAGACGAA
The DNA here is from genome assembly GCF_000724705.2 of Acidiphilium sp. JA12-A1. NCBI lineage: Bacteria > Pseudomonadati > Pseudomonadota > Alphaproteobacteria > Acetobacterales > Acidocellaceae > Acidiphilium > Acidiphilium sp. JA12-A1. Next base: position 14,583 of record NZ_JFHO01000086.1, on the reverse strand, counting down.
GCTCGTCGACTTCGTCAAGTCCTTCGCCTCCAGCTTCGCGTAAGCGGCGGTCGGCACAGATGGCCAGCCTGAAAGCCCTCCGGAACCGGATCGCCAGCGTCAAGTCGACGCAGAAGATCACCAAGGCGATGAAAATGGTCGCCGCCGCCAAGCTGCGCCGCGCCCAGGCGCAGGCCGAGGCGGCGCGCCCCTACGCCACGCGGATGGCGGCGATGATGGGCGCCCTCGCCGAGGGGGCTGCGGAAAACCCGAACGCCCCGGCGCTGCTCGTCGGTAACGGGGCGGACCGCACGCATCTCATCGTCGTCGTGAGCGCCGATCGCGGCCTCGCCGGACCGTTCAACGCCTCGATCAACCGCGCCGCCCGGGCGCGGGCGCGCAAGCTGGAGGCCGAGGGCAAGCAGGTCCGGCTGTTCACGGTCGGCCGCAAGGGGCGCGACTTCTTCCGCCGCGACATGCGCGAGAAGATCATCGGCGAGGCGAATTTCGTCGGCAAGAAGACGATCGAGTTCGCCGACGCGGAAGCGATCGCCAACCAGATCATCGCCGCGTTCAACGACGGCAAGTTCGACGTCTGCACGCTGATGTTCAACCGCTTCGTCTCGGTGATGTCGCAGGTGCCGAGCGAAACGCCGCTGATCCCGGCGAGCGCCGGCCAGGCCGCGAACGACAATGCCGGTTCGGACCAGCCCGCCGGCGACTACGAGATCGAGCCGGATGACGGCACGCTGCTCGACCGTCTGCTGCCGCGCAACCTCGCGGTGCAGATTTACAGCGCGCTGCTCGAATCCGCCGCCGGCGAACAGGGCGCGCGCATGACCGCGATGGACAACGCGACGCGCAATGCGGGCGAGATGATCAACCGTCTCACGCTGAACTACAACCGCACCCGTCAGGCGAACATCACCAAGGAACTGATCGAGATCATTTCCGGCGCGGAAGCGCTCTGAGGCTTAGGGAATTACGCACATGGCAAAGAACGTTACCGGCCGCATCACGCAGATCATGGGCCCCGTGGTCGACGTGCAGTTCGAGGGCGAGCTGCCCTACATCCTCAACGCGCTGGAAACCAGGGTGGGCGACCGCCGGCTGGTGCTTGAAGTCGCGCAGGAAATCGGCGAGCGCACCGTCCGCTGCATCGCGATGGACAGCACCGACGGTCTCGCCCGCGGCGACGAGGTGCGCGACACCGGCGAGGCGATCGCCGTTCCCGTCGGCCCGGAGACCCTTGGCCGCATCCTCAACGTGATCGGCGAGCCGATCGACGAGCGCGGGCCGATCCCGACCACCCGCACCGCGCCGATCCACCGCCAGGCGCCGAGCTTCGACGAGCAGGCCACCTCGGCCGAGATCCTCGTCACCGGCATCAAGGTCGTCGACCTGCTCGCCCCCTACCTGAAGGGCGGCAAGATCGGCCTGTTCGGCGGCGCCGGCGTGGGCAAGACCGTGCTCATCCAGGAACTGATCAACAACATCGCCAAGGGCCACGGCGGCGTCTCGGTCTTCGCCGGGGTCGGCGAGCGCACCCGCGAGGGCAACGACCTCTACCACGAAATGATCGACGCCGGCGTCATCAAGCTCGGCGAGGGCACCACCGAAGGCTCCAAGGTGGCGCTGGTCTATGGCCAGATGAACGAGCCGCCGGGTGCGCGCATGCGCGTCGGCCTCTCCGGCCTGACCATGGCGGAATATTTCCGCGACGAGGAAGGCCAGGACGTGCTGTTCTTCGTCGACAACATCTTCCGCTTCACCCAGGCGGGCGCCGAGGTCTCGGCGCTGCTCGGCCGCATCCCCTCCGCGGTGGGCTACCAGCCGACGCTCGCGACCGACATGGGCGCGCTGCAGGAGCGCATCACCTCGACCAAGAAGGGCTCGATCACCTCGGTCCAGGCCATCTACGTCCCGGCCGACGACCTGACCGACCCGGCGCCGGCCACCTCCTTCTCGCATCTCGACGCGACGACGACGCTGAACCGCGCCATCGCGGAAAAGGGCATCTATCCGGCGGTCGACCCGCTGGACAGCACCTCCCGCGCGCTCGACCCGCGCATCGTCGGCGAGGAGCACTACAACGTCGCCCGCGAGGTGCAGCGCATCCTGCAGAGCTACAAGTCGCTGCAGGACATCATCGCGATCCTGGGCATGGACGAGCTGTCGGAAGACGACAAGCTCACCGTCGCCCGCGCCCGCAAGATCGAGCGCTTCCTCTCGCAGCCCTTCCATGTCGCCGAGGTGTTCACCGGCTCGCCGGGCATCTTCGTGCCGGTGGAAGACACGGTGCGCAGCTTCAAGGCGATCTGCGCCGGCGAATACGACCACCTGCCGGAAGCCGCCTTCTACATGGTCGGCACCATCGAGGACGCGGTGAAGAAGGCCGAGTCCCTGAACGCGACGGCCTGATCCCATGACCGTCGCGCTCGAAATCATCAGCCCGGAGCGGCTCCTGCTCGCCCGGCCGGTCAGCATGGTGGTGATCCCCGGCACCGAGGGCGACCTCGGTGTCCTGCCGGGCCATTCGAAGATGATCACCTCGCTGCGCGGCGGCCTGATCGACCTTTACGAGGACGAGAAGCTGGTCGACCGTTTCTTCGTCTCCGGCGGCTTCGCCCAGATCACTGAAGAGCGCTGCACCGTGCTCGCCGATGCGATCACCAAGCTCGGCGAAATCGATCCGCTCAAGGCGGCCGACGAACTCGCCGCCGCCGAAGCGGCCTGGCGCGAAACCGATGACGCGGACGAGATCGCCTGGCGCGATGCGTCCGACCGTCTGATCACCGCGCAGGCGCGGGTCGACGCCCTCGCCACGCACGGAAACTGAGTCCGCGCCGCTCCTCGGTTCCAACCCCTGCGGCAATCCGGTATCATCCGGCGTCGATTGCCGCAGGAGTTCCGAGATGTCCGCCACGTCCCCCCTTTCGCACGATCGCCCCAACCGCTCCTGGCTTGAACGCCTCTGGTCGTCGATCGCCGAGCACGGGCGCGTCTTCGTCAATCTGCCGAATGACGATCTTCCCTCGCGCGAGCGGGCGGAGCTTCTGGCCGATGCCCTGCTGGGCGGGCGTGGCGAAGCCTCCGGCGCGGCCCTCGCCGCTGCCCTGCTCGGCACGCTGCGCGGCCTCGCGCCGCATGAGCGGATCACGTTCTGCGAATTCCTCGCCACCGGCTTCGAGCCGGACGCGGACCGCCTCCAGGACGCCGCCCGCGCCTATCTGGCATCGCCCGACGCGGCGACCGCCGCCGCCCTCGCCACAGCCGCCGAGCCGCCCCGCCAGGAACTCCTGCGCCGGATGAACATGGCGCCCGGCGGCACCGGCGCGCTGATCGACATGCGCCGGGAGGTGCTGGCCGAACTGCCGAAACGCCCGAGCCTTGCTCCGCTCGATTCCGACCTTCGGCACCTCTTCGCATCCTGGTTCAACCGCGGCTTCCTGGAGCTCCGCCGGATCGACTGGCGCACCCCGGCCTTCATTCTCGAAAAGCTCATCGCCTACGAGGCGGTGCACGAAATCCAGGGCTGGGACGACCTGCGCCGCCGCCTCGCCCCCGATCGCCGCTGCTTCGCCTTCTTCCATCCCGCCCTGCCGGACGAGCCGCTGATCTTCGTCGAGGTCGCGCTGGTCAAGGGGCTGGCCGAGGCGATCGGCCCGCTGCTGGCCCCGGCCGCCGACGATGATGCCGCCGAGCATGCCCAGCAGGATGCCGCAGCACGGGCAAATACGGCGATCTTCTATTCGATATCGAACTGCCAGGAGGGCCTGCGCGGCATCTCCTTCGGCAATTTCCTGATCAAGCAGGTCGTTGCCGAACTCCAGTCCGAACTGGCAAACCTGCGGAAATTCTCGACCCTGTCCCCCGTTCCCGGCCTGCGCCGCGCCATCCGCGCGGTGCTGGACTCGCCCTCCGCCCCGCTGCTTGCCGCCGAGGAGCGCGAGGCGATCGGCCGCGCGCTCGGCACCGCCCCGGCGGCCGATACCTCCGCCGAAGGCGACGCCAATCTGCTCAAATCGATTCTCGAGGACCGCCCATGGTGGACCGAAGCGCCGCTCGCCGCAGCGTTGCGCGGCCCCCTGCTGCGCCTCGCCGCGCTCTATCTGACCGGCGCCTGGCGCGCGAACGGCGTTCCGGCCGCGGCCCGGCCCGACCCGGTGGCCCGCTTCCATCTCGGCAATGGCGCGCGTCTCGAACGGATCAACTGGCTCGGCAACACGAGTCCGCGTGGCATCGCCGAGTCGTTCGGCGTGATGGTGAACTATCTCTACGATCCCGATGCGATCGAGGCGCGGCACGAAGCCTATCTGCGCGACGGAACGGTGGCGCGCGCCGCCGCGGTCGACCAGCTGATGGCGCCGCCGGGCCAGTCCTGGCTGGCCCGGCGCACGCGCGGGCTCATCACCACCGAAAGCTGATTTGGCGAATCGTTCCCATGCGTCCATAAAAAAATAACTGGACAGAAAGCTCTGCCGGAATCTCCGATTCCGGCACGCGGGAGGAACGGAATGAACGATTTCGGCACGGCCGCGCCTGGTGGCGCGCGCGCGAGAACCAGCCTCAACCGGCAGCAGATCGCCGGGTTCTGGGGCGCCTGGTTCGGTTGGATGCTCGACGGGATGGACAGCGTGATCTACGCGCTGGTTCTCGCCCCGGCGCTCACCGAGCTGCTGCCCCGCTCCGGCATCAAGCCCACCCCGGCAAATATCGGCGAGATCGGCTCCATCCTGTTCGCCGTCTTTCTGGTCGGCTGGGGCTTTTCGTTCCTCTGGGGCCCGATCGCCGACCGGTTCGGCCGCCGCAACGCGCTCGCCGCCACCATCATGCTCTACGCGGTTTTCACCGGGGCAGCGGCATTGTCGCAAAACATCTGGGAACTCGGCCTGTTCCGCCTGATCGCCGGCATCGGCATCGGCGGCGAATGGGCGATGGCCGGCACCTATGTCGCCGAGGCGTGGCCGGAGGACCGGCGCAAGATGGGCGCCGGACTGCTGCAGACCGGCTATTATTTCGGCTTCTTCGCCGCCGCCGCGCTCAATTTCACCGTGGGCGCAAGCCTGGGCTGGCGGGCGATGTTCCTCTGCGGCATGGTCCCCGTCATCATCTCGATCCTGATCCTGCTCGGCGTGAAGGAGACGGGGAAATGGGAACGCCACCACGCCGGCCGCGACACCCATCCCCTCGTCGCCATCTTCGCGCCCGCCTACCGGCGCCAGACCATCGTGATGTCGGTGCTGCTCACGGTCGCCATCATCGGGCTCTGGGCCGGCGCGGTCTATGAACCGAGCGCGATCATAATCCTCGCGAAGGCCGCCGGCATGCCGATCAAGGCGGCGATCCACATGGCCTCCTTCGGCACCGGCATCCTTTCCATCGGCACCATCCTCGGCTGCATCGCCCTGCCGATCATGGCCGAGCGCTGGGGACGGCGGCCGACGCTCTCGATCTATTTCGCGGTGATGTTCATCACCATCATCCTCGCCTTCGGCTGGGCGTTCTACCTGCCCGCCGGCCATGCCCTGCCGGCCTTCCTGACCGTCCTGTTCTTCCTCGGTTTCGGCGGCGGCAACTTCGCGATGTTCAGCCTCTGGCTGCCGGAACTCTATCCGACCGAAATCCGCGCCACCGCCTTCGCCTTCTGCACCTCGATCGGCCGCTTCGCCGGCGCCGTGGTCAACTTCATCCTCGCGGGGGCGGTGAAGGGCATGGGAACGCTGGGCACGCCGGTCGCGATCACCGCCGTCGCCTTCGCGATCGGGCTGCTGATCGTCCCCTTCGGCCGCGAAACGCGCGGCCAGACCCTGCCCGACTGAACGGCTCCGCAGGGCGCGGGAGACCGGCGCAAGCCGCATCCCGGCCCTGCCCTATCCGCAGGATACTAGGCGCGGCGAAGCAAAATCGCATATACGGGGGCAATGTTCGATACGATTTCCTTCGATTTCGATGCCCTCGACCAGGCGATCAGCCGCGCCCACGCGCGGCTTTCGGCGGAACAGCGCGCGGACGGCCATTACGTCTACGAACTCGAGGCCGACGCGACGATCCCCGCCGAATACGTCCTGCTCGAACATTTCCTCGACCGGATCGACCCCGAGCTTGAAGCGCGCATCGGCGTGTTCCTGCGCGGCATCCAGGGCAATTCGCCGCAGAATCCCGGCGGCTGGCCGCTCTTCCATGACGGGGCGATGGACATTTCGGCCAGCGTGAAGGCCTATTTCGCGCTGAAGGCGATCGGCGACGACCCGGACGCCCCGCACATGCGCCGCGCCCGCGAAGCCATCCTCGCCCGCGGCGGGGCGGCGCGCACCAATGTGTTCACCCGCATCCAGCTCGCGCTGTTCGGCGCCGTCCCCTGGCGGGCCTGCCCGGTCATGCCGGTCGAGATCATGCTGCTGCCGGACTGGTTCCCGATCACCATCTGGAAGATCAGCTACTGGTCGCGCACCGTCATAGCACCTCTGCTGGTGCTGCTGACCGAGCGCCCCATCGCGCGCAACCCGCGCAACGTGCGGATCGACGAGCTGTTCGTCACCCCGCCCGATCAGGTGACCGACTATATCCGCGGCCCCTACCGCTCGAACTGGGGCTACCTGTTCAAGGCGATCGATTCGGCGCTGCGCCCGCTCGAGCGGCATTTCCCCGCCCGCAGCCGCAAGCGCGCGATCCAGGCGGCGATCGACTTCATCACCCCGCGCCTGAACGGCGAGGACGGGCTGGGCGCCATCTACCCGGCCATGGCCAACACGGTGATGATGTATCACACGCTCGGCTACAGCCCCGACCACCCGGATTACGCGACGGCCTGGGCCTCGGTCCGCAAGCTGGTGACCGATGCCTCCTACCGTTTCGAGGGGGCGAGCTATGTGCAGCCCTGCCTCTCCCCGGTCTGGGACACCTCGCTGGCCGCCCACGCCCTCGCCGAGGCCGGCAGCCCCGGCGATGCCCAACTCGCCGCCGCCTGCGACTGGCTGATCCCCCGCCAGATCCTCGACGTGAAGGGCGACTGGGCCTATCGCAAGCCCGACGCCCCGCCCGGCGGCTGGGCCTTCCAGTACAACAACGCGCACTACCCCGACGTGGACGATACCGCCGTGGTCGGCATGATCCTCGACCGCAACGGCGATCCCGCCCATCGCGAGGCGGTGGAACGCGCCCGGCAATGGATCCTCGGCATGCAGAGCCGCTCCGGCGGCTGGGGCGCCTTCGATTCGGACAACGAGTTCCACTACCTCAACCACATCCCCTTCGCCGATCACGGCGCCCTGCTCGACCCGCCGACGGCGGACGTCACCGCGCGCTGCATCTCCTTCCTCGCCCAGCTCGGCCACGCGGAAGATCGCCCGGCGATCGAGCGCGGCGTCGCCTATCTGCGCCGCGAGCAGGAACAGGACGGCTCCTGGTTCGGCCGCTGGGGCACGAACTACATCTACGGCACCTGGTCTTCGCTCTGCGCGCTGAACGCCGCCGGCGTGGCGCAGGACGATCCGATGATGGTACGCGCCGTCGAATGGCTGCTCGCCCGCCAGCGGCCGGATGGCGGCTGGGGCGAGGATTGCGAGACCTACGCCCACGCGAAGCCCGGCGAGTATCACGAAAGCCTGCCCTCGCAGACCGCCTGGGCGCTGCTCGGCCTGATGGCCGCCGGCCAGGCCGAGCACGAGGCCGTCGCCCGCGGCATCGCCTGGCTGCAATCGGTGCAGGAAGACGACGGCTCGTGGACCGAACAGCCCTATAACGCGGTCGGTTTCCCGCGGGTGTTCTACCTGCGCTACCACGGCTATCCACGGTTCTTCCCGCTGCTGGCGATGGCGCGCTACCGCAACCTCGCCCGCGGCAACAGCCGGCAGGTGCAGTTCGGATTCTGACCTGCCCGCCGGGCGCTTGCCCGACGCGCCCGCGCCGTGGCAGGAACGGTTCGCCACGCGGATGTGGCGGAATGGTAGACGTAGCAGACTTAAAATCTGTTGTCCGACAGGACGTGGGGGTTCAAGTCCCCCCATCCGCACCAAAAATAGATAAGAAAAACAATAACTTATATGATTGTCCCAAAATCTTTTGACTTCGTGACTTATTTTATGGGACAATCTCGGGACACTGAGGCTTTTCCGGGACAGCGACTATGGCGACGATCACGAACAGAGACGGCCGATGGCAGGCTAAAATCCGTAGGCAGGGCTATCCGCCGAAGAGCAAGACGTTCATGCGGCAAGCCGACGCAGAAGCTTGGGCGCGCAAAGTCGAAAGAGAGATGGATACAGGGACATGGCGGGACAGCAGCGAAGCCGACCGGACGACCCTCGGGGAAGGGCTATCACGCTGGCGTGATGAGGTGCTGCCCGATCTAGCCCCAAGCAGCCAGATCACAGACGGCAACAGAATCAAGATGCTCATGCGCTATTCGATAGCGAGAATATCGCTGTCACGGCTCCGCTCTGCTGACCTCGCCGATTTTATAAAAGAGCGGCGAGCCGAAGGAGTATCAGGAAACACCATCCGCCTTGACCTTGCTCAGATCAGCCGCGTCTTCAGCACCGCGAAGGATTCCTGGGGGATGGAAGGACTACAAAACCCGGTGCAATCACTAGGTCGAAGCAAGCCGCGAGTATCGAAAGGAAGAGAACGGCGGCTTGAGCCGGGTGAGGAAGATAAACTAATGGCGGTGGCGGGGCCTTTCGGACCAATCATCCAGTTTGCTCTGGCGACCGCCGCCCGGCGCGGTGAGATTGCCGACTTGAGGTGGGAAAATGTAAATCTGGCACGCAGAACGATGCTGCTTGTAGACACAAAAAACGGCACGAACAGAACTGCACCTCTATCAACGGCAGCTATGGCTGTCTTAGAAAATCTTCCACGGCGTATAGATGGCAATGTCTTTGCGATGACAGAGATGCAGATCACAAAGACCATGAGACGGATCACAAAAAAGGCAGGCATCGAAGGTCTGACTTTTCATGATCTTCGGCATGAAGCTACTAGCAGACTTTTCGAACGGACAACGCTCCCCGAAAAAAAAATCGCTCAGATCACTGGTCATAAGACGGCGCAGATGCTCTGGCGATATGCACATCTGCGGGCTGATGATCTTGTCGAAGCTGTTGGATAACCGATAATTTCGGGTTCGGAGAGATTATAACTATGGCCGAAATAATGGCCGCATCAGTGACTGATAGTCGGGTATCGACATGCACCGAGGTTGCCGGAGACGTAACGGGTCGGCAAGATCAAGACAACGCTGATAACTAGGCGATTGTTTTAACCATCTTACTCTCCCTTTTCACACTCTTTTCACCAAGCACATTCCTGAGCGTACCAGCGCTGATCGAGATGCCCAAAGCTTTCATTTCAGCGACGATTTCCTTGCGCGACCATCCGGCAGCCACATAGCGTCGAAGCTGATCGGCATACGGTGCGAGCAATGCCTTGCGCCCCCGTCGCTTTGGCTGCGCATTTTTCAGCTTTTCATCCAACAAAGACATTGCCGCGCTGATATCATATTCCGTCATTTCAGTCATGGTAATCGCTCCATTTCTAAGGTCTTTTTATTATATAATGAGCGCGCAGTGGATCGTGCAAGGCAATCATAAAATCCGGTCAAACCATTTTTCTTTGTCTGCCCTCAATGCCGGGCGGCCACGTTATCAGTTGTTTTACCCCTATTTTTCTATTTTTTTTCTCACGCATGACGCACCTACCGTGATTTTGGCTGACCGCCATGCGATTGTTTACTATATAATGACTGTCCGCCACCTATGATTGTTGTCCGCCATGATAAGCTACCGCCACATTTCGTCCGTCACTTACTACCTAGACTCGTCGAGGTCGCCGGATCGCCAGATGGGCTATTACGCCGAGGCGGCCAGCGAGCCACCGGGTCGGTGGTGGTCCCCGGCAGGCTGGCAGGCTGTTGACGGTGCCGTAGTCGACCCTCTCGCTTTGGAAAGGCTGGCATCATATCGAGACACCGCGACTGGCCGAACCCTGCCGGGGCAGCGCGCCAGTGATGCGCGGGTCGCCACAGACTATTCTTTCAGCACGCCGAAGGCGCTCAGCGCGCTCTGGGCGGTCAGCGATGATGAAGGCAGAGCGAAGCTAGAAAAGCTTGTCGAAAGCAGTGTCAGACACGCTTTAGAGATCATCAACGACAGCGGGATGATCGAAGCGCGGAGGGGGAAAGGCGGTAAGCAGCGCGAAGCAGTTGCAGCGCCGGTTGCAGCTATTTTCATGCATCACACTACGCGTGAAGGCGACCCGCAGCTTCATGCTCATGTCGTGATGATGAACGCAGCACAGCGCGCCGATGGCACGGTTGGTGCGGTGAATAATGAGCGCTTGCTTGAAGCCAGAAAGTTGCTTGACGCTATATACACGCGCGACCTCGCGCACAGTCTTGAACAGCTTGGAGTGCAAGTCGAACCGTCACCTGAACATGGTTTCAAAATCGTCGGCCAACCTGATGATTTGATCGAGATATGGTCAAAGCGCAGACAGCAGATTGTTGCAGCAGCAGCAGAAAGAGGGATCGAGACGAAAGATGATGCCAAGCAGGCTCAGGCGATCGCTTTGCAGACACGCCAAAAGAAGTCTGACGTGCAGACACTTGATCAGCTTGAAGAGCGTTGGAAATCAGAGAGATGGGGCCGCGACCGCGATATGCTGATGGCTATGATCGATGGCAGCGTAACCGGGAAAGGCTATGACCCGTCATGGGCTGATCTCGATAAACCTGCCGTCGAAAGGACGGCGGATGAGGAAATCGCTGGCCAGATAAAAGCCATGACAAGTGCGCTGAAAGAAATGGCTGAATCAAAATCATGGTGGCGGCGTGATCAACTTGCGGAATTGGTCATCCGGCATGGCACTGGCATCACAAGCGGCGGCGGTGAAGCTAAGATGATCGACCTGCTGATTGAGCGTGGCGATCTGATCCAGATTGAGCGCGATGGCAAAAAACTGATGACATCGAGAGAGATCATCGAAGCTGAAAAGGCAATCGTTGGAATCACAAGAGAGCGCAGCGTCGAGAGAGATTTCTTTAGTGCCAGAGCCATCGCGGCGGCTATGGCTGATGACAGGCTTTCAGATGAACAACGCGGCGCTCTGGCTGATATGATTTCCGGGGGCGGTATCGTGGCAACGCAGGGCGGTGCTGGTGTCGGTAAAACCACAGCTTCAGCAGGCATAAAAAGAGCGTGTGAAGCTGATAATAAGCGTTTAATATTAGCGTCGCCCGAATGGCGTGCCGCTGGGGTTTTATCAAAAGAACTAGAATCAAGCGAAAAATATAGCGTCGATAAAATAATATCCGGATTAAAGTCCGGGAAAATATCGGTCGATAAAAACAGTGTTATTCTTATCGACGAAGCTGGAAAAATGCATCGTGATCAGGCTGCCGAACTTTTTAATTTAACACGGCAGACTGGGGCAAAAATAATACTTGTAGGTGACACACGGCAAATGTCAGCCGTGCGCGCTGGTGATCCTCTTGATCTGGTCGCAAAGGCCAACCCCGCATCAGAAATCAGGACGATCAGACGGCAGAGGGTCGACTGGATGAGAGATGCGTCAATGGCCGCGCAGGCGGGCGACATGGATAAAATGCTGAACGCATATAGGAGTCATGGAAAAATAAAAATCGATGATACCAAAATAAACGCCGTGGCTGAAATCGCGATGGCATATAAAGATGCAAATGGTGATGCGGTCGCACTGGCAGCGACGAATAAAGATGTCACTTGGATCAACGCGGTATTGCGTGAAACAGCGCGGGACATGGGCCTTGTGACCGGGCCAGATGTTTTTATTACGGCTATACCTCGCGGAAAGGGTGCAAAGCTGGTAAAATTGGCGCTGGCAACGGGAGATAGACTTATCTGCGGTAGCGCTTTGGAAATAGATGGTCAGCGGGTCGAGAACGGCACCATTTTTGAAAAAGTCGTTGTTTCAGGCCAAAAAATCACGCTGACCACGGACGAAGGCCGAGTTTACAGAACGACAATAGCTGACCTGGCGAAATCAGGGCCAAAAAGATCGGCACCGGCTATTCAGCACGCTTTCTGCCTCACAGACATGTCCAGCCAAGGCAGCACATGGAGCCGAACGCTTTGGATGCCTACCGCAGAATCAGCGCGTGCAGCTTATGTCGCTTCGACCCGGCATCGCGATGATTTACAGATTTTCGTGGCTCGTGAAGCCATACGCGATTTTGCCGATGGCGAGTTGGGCGTCGGCAGGCGTGACGGGCTGATCGAGCATGAAAAAGAAGATAAACGCAGTGACGACGACATCATCACACAGCTAGGCCGAAGCCTGAGCCGACAAGACGAACCACGGAACGCTCTCGACGTGATAGGGCAAAAATTAGATGAAATTCAGCCGCCTGTGAAAGAGGCTACCATCTCAAAGCAACAGGCGGGGGGGCAGCAGCAAGCAGTAGGTCGACCAAGTCATGTTGCGTCACGGTTTATCGATCAGGCACGCCAGCCGGATGTGGCGACGAGGCAGCAAAAAGAGGCTCTTGGGGCAGATGCGACAGGGCTTCCCGTGCAGACACAGCAGCCGGGGGCGGTGTCACAGCCGGTAATCGGTCGGCCACGTATAAAAATAAAAAAGGAAAGGAATTTTGGCAGAGAAATAGATATGGGGCCATCGCTTTGAGAAAATAAAATCGATAAAAAATAATAGGATAAAATTAAATAAGCCTGATAAATTTTATCCGGTTTATTTTATCATATATATTTTTATCTCCGCCGATTTTTATTTTTAGCAGGAGATATTTTTTTTATTATTTTTATCATATGGAGAATCTAAATGTATGATAAAGTCAAAAAACAGATTCCATTTTTCATCAGTCCATTGGCTTTCATCCCCTTCAAACTCCTCGGCCCCCGCTGGCTTTTCAGCCTCGACCGGCTTTTCGACCCGCTCCGGCTCCGGGCTGACCGCTAGATGGCTGTCACGCCCCGCCTGTTGCTTTGTCTGGTCGACATTCTCAAAGCTTGCTTCCCCCTCCCTATATATATCCCTATAGGGAGGGGGAAGCAGACTCGGCGGGGGGTCGGACTGCGCCGGTTTTTCGACCGCGACCGGCTCTGGGCTGACCGCTAGATGGCTGTCACGCCCCGCCTGTTGCTTTGTCTGATCAGACTCAGACTCAGGGGTGTTCACCCTCCCTATATAAGACTCTCTTAGGGAGGGTGAACAGGCTTCGGCGGGCGGCTCGGGATCAGGCGGGGCGGGCCGGTGATCATCGAGATCAGTGACACCGTGAACACCCTCCCAATATGCACGAAGCCGCTCATGAATCAGGCGGGCCGACATAACTTTCATGCCTAACCGGCGCATTTCTGCTTCGATTAGAGGGCGGCTTGGCTTCCTGCCACTTTGCAGTATGATGAGAAGCACTTTTTCGAACCGTTTATCGGCTTCGGCCTTCGCTTTTTCGTTGTGACCTTCTACGGTCCAAGAGCGTGGGTTGTCATGGTAAGAAATCTCATCGATCCCGAAATCTGACAAATCGACCGGCAGCCCGCCCCAGATTTCGACCGTTAATGGTTCACCGCTATGTCTGACCGCCCTTGTGCGCCCAATGGCCTGCACAATCGTCTCTCTATAGCGAGCCAGCACCCAAGCCCTGATATGCTGATCGGCTGGTAGCGGAGCATGACACTTCACATCAAAGCCCGCCCCCTCATCGAGCCACACGTCTTTTTCGCTTGCGTCATCCCCGGTCGGCCAGTGCGGCCACATCTCAACATCAGCGCCAGCACGGATCGCCGTCAGCCGTGCGGTCGAATATTCAGTGCGCCAGCCAGCCGGCGATAATATCGGCCCACCGACAATAGCAAGGTGACGCCCGGTCCAGCGGTCATGCGCTCTATCTTCAAGTCCGAAATGTCCGATTTCGGCATGACATTCCGTCAGCTTATCAGACAATTTTTCGTTTTGCTCAATATCCTCACGCCATGGCTTGTGCGTGATGATCGCCCTCGGAGCACGATTTTCTTTTAGTATATCGTCAACAATTCTATTTGCGTATCTGCTCAACCCGGTAGGGGGGCGATGGGCAGTGATGCTCCGGTGACGGCGTTTTTGATAGCGGTGTAGGCATCAAGGCCGTGCCGCGCGGCGGTCCCGACGACGGATCGGACGTTGGCGAAGAAATCGGCGCCCCAGTTGGATCGGAACCCTCCGGTGACCTTGCGATATGTCGCGGTAGGCCGGAGTTCGCGCTCGGAGCCGTTGTTGTCCGCGGCGATATCCGGGTGGTCGAGGAAGGTGAAGAGATGATCACGAACCTTGCCGTATCGTCGGCGCAATCGTCTGCCGTGGTGGTTGATCGGGGCGAGCGCCATGACGGCGTCGAGATCATGGTCGAGGCGCCGCCGCCAGGCGCGTCTTGTAGCGTCCGCGAGCGTGCGATGGCGCCGCGCCAGCACGACGGCGCGGAGCAGCAGGGCCTTCATTCTGGGTGCGAAGATCGTATCACCCGCCTCGATCGCGAATTTGCAGTCCCGGAGTTGGTGGGCGAGGCAAATCTGCCAGTCATCGGCATGACCGCGCTGGGCGCCATAGAGATCGGAGATCCAGATAGCGGGG
>NZ_JFHO01000087.1:0-7313 GCF_000724705.2 Acidiphilium sp. JA12-A1 | reverse complement strand
GGCCACGGCGGCGGCGGCGATCACGGCGGCGGCAATCACGGCGGCGGTGACACCGGCGGCGGCGATACCGGCACCGACACCGGCGGCGGGACCGACACCGGTTCCGGCACCGGCGGCACCACGCCCGACGGCGGCCTCACCGCGCCGCCCGACGGATCGACCTCCGGCCCCATCGGGGGGGCCACGGGTGGCGAGCATTTCGTCCATCCCGGGCCGGGCTACTGGGGCGCCGACGGCAAGGTGCTGCGGCGCCGGTGACGACATGTCCACGTTCATCAAGGGAACTGCAACAATGACGAAGATGAAGACAGCGCGCGGCTCCTTGCGCACGATCCTGCTCGCCGGCGCGGCCGTCGCGCTCGCGTTCGCCACGCCGCAGACCCCGCGCGGCATCGGCGCCCTCATGCCGGTCGCCCACGCGCAGAGCGACAGCGGGCACGCCGGCAGCCAGGGCGGCGGCGGCCATGCCGGGCAGGGCGGTGCGGCGAGCGGCACCCACGGCACCGAGAGCAGCCACGGCACCCGCAGCACCCATGCGCCCGGCACCTCGGGTCAGGACATGGGGCAGGGCGGCAGCGTCGGCACGCGCGGCCATTACGGCCAGGGCGGATCGACCGGCACCGAAACCGGCGAGGAAGGCACCAGCTCCGACCGTCAGGGTCCGCGCTTCGGCGGCGGCGAGAATTCGCGCCAGCCCGAGGCCGGCACGCGCGGCGGCCGCCCGGCCTGGGCGAAGGAGGGCATCCCCGCGGTCGAGCTCGGCCGCCTCAGCGTCGCCCGCGCGCCGGCCCAGGTGCTCGACCACGCCTTCAGCGAGGTGATCAGCAACTGGACGACCACGACCGCCAGCACCATCATCACCCTGACCGACGGCACGCAGATCACCGTCGCCCAGCTCTACTCGATGTCGGCGGCCGATTTCGCCAACATCGTCGCGACCGACTATGCGGCCGTCACCCGCATCGACTCCCCGCTCGAGAATCTCTCCCTGCTCAAGAACCTGCTCTCCTCCGGCTCGACCGCGCTCACCGGCGTCACCCCGTCGAGCACCGACGATCTCGCGGCGATCTTCCTTGGCTCCGCCTCCGACAAGACGATCGCGATCAGCACCGATACGGTGATCGCGGTCAACACGATCCTCAACCTGCCGCCGCTGACCGACCAGCAGGTGGCCGACATCGCGGCCAAGGCCGAGCTGGTGCGCGACGCGATCCTGACCGGCCACGGCGAATAGCGCGCGGCACCGTCACCCCATCGCGCGGACGCGGGTGATCGCCCCGGCGGTCACCCCGTCTCAGCGCGCATACGGATCGGCGAGGGCGGGCAGCAGCCGGCCCGCGCATTCGCCGAACCCGATCGTGTAGCCATCGCCCGTCGCCGCCCCGCGCAGCGTCACCCTGTCGCCATCGAGGAGGAAGCGGCGCGTCGTCCCGTCATCCAGCGCGACCGGCTCGCGCCCGCCCCAGCTCAGCTCCAGCATCGAGCCGCGGCTGTCCTTCGTCGCGCCGGAAATCGTGCCCGAGCCGAGCAGGTCGCCGGTCCGCATCGGCGCGCCCGCCGTGGTGTGGTGCGCCAGCAGCTGTGCCGCGGAATAATACATCTCGCGATAATTCGTCCGGCTGATCACGCTCTCGGCACCACCCTCCGGCGCGAGCCCGACCTCCAGCGCGATATCGTAGAGCATCGGCCCGTCCTCATGCAGATAGGGCAGCAGCTCGGCCTCGCGCGGCGGCGTCGAAACCCGGAACGGCTCCAGCGCGTCCTTCATCACGATCCAGGGCGAGATCGTCGTCGCCGTCGCCTTCGCCTGGAACGGCCCCAGCGGCTGGGCTTCCCAGGCCTGGATGTCGCGGGCCGACCAGTCGTTCAGCAGCACGTAGCCGAAGATCATCGCGTCCGCCTCGGCCACCGTCACCGGCCGCCCCGCCGCCGAGGGCAGGCCGACCACGGCGCCGAGTTCAAGCTCGAAATCGAACCGGCGCGACGGCGCGAAGACCGGCCGCTCGAACCCGGCCCCCTTCAGCTGCCCCCACGGCCGATGGAACTCCGTGCCCGACACCACCACCGACGACGCCCGGCCATTATAGCCCACCGGCATGTGCAGCCAGTTCGGCGGCAGCGCGTTCTCCGGCCCGCGGAACAGCGCGCCCACGTTGAAGGCGTGATTCCGCCCGGCATAGAAATCCGTATATTCCGCCACGCGAAATGGCAGATGCAGGCGCGCGTCCCGCTGCGCCACCAGGTGCGGCGCCACCGCGTCGCGCAGGGGCGATCCCGCCGCCAGCAATCCGGCGAGCCGCCCCCGCAGCGCCCGCCAGGTCCGCGGCCCCGCCGCCATCGCCGCGTTCCACGCCGGCTCGGCGAACAGCGGCGCCCCCGCGAGATCGAGCACCCCCTCGCGCTCCAGCGCCGCGACATCGAGGATCGCATCGCCGATCGCCACCCCGCAGCGCGGCCCCGTGCCCGCGGTCGAGAACACGCCGCAGGGCAGGTTGTTGAGCGGAAACGCCGCCCCCGCCGTATTGGCAC
This sequence comes from Acidiphilium sp. JA12-A1, assembly GCF_000724705.2. Classification (NCBI taxonomy): domain Bacteria; kingdom Pseudomonadati; phylum Pseudomonadota; class Alphaproteobacteria; order Acetobacterales; family Acidocellaceae; genus Acidiphilium; species Acidiphilium sp. JA12-A1. The sequence continues at coordinate 4,784 of NZ_JFHO01000087.1, read as the reverse complement.
TCTCCACCCAGGAGGCGACCAGCGTCATCGGCCGTCTCTCCGGCAAGCCGTCACGCTGCCGCTGCCGGCGTGAAGCCGAAATTTTTCTCCCGTCCCGTCCGCCATTCGATGCAATCCTCCTGCGGCGGCGCCCCGTGCCGCGCGGTTGACTTTCGTTTCACTTGCACTGCACCCTTTCCGCCGGCCCGGCGCAAGACCGGGCGCCCGATAAACACCGGGAGGAACCATGGCCGCCACCGACAATACCGCGGGGCTCCTGCTCGCGCGGCTCGACCGGATCCCGAACTGGACCCTGCCCAGGCTCTACGCGCTGGTGATCGGCATCGGGTTTCTCTTCACCTTCTACGATATCTTCGACATCAACGTCTCCTTCATCCAGACCTGCATGGCGCTGGTGCCGGGCTGCACGCCGGCGAAATCGGGCGCCTATATCGGCCTGCCGGTGCTGCTCAATCTCGCCGGCTACGTGGTCGGCACGCTGGTCCTCAGCCCGCTGGCCGACCGGATGGGGCGGCGCGACCTGCTGCTGGTGACGATGATCCTCACCGGCATCGGCTCGGCGCTCACCGCCATCGTGCAGTCCTACGGCACCTTCGTCGCCGCGCGCGCCTTCACCGGCGTCGGCATCGGCGCCGACCTCGCCATCGTCAACACCTATATCGGCGAACTCGCCCCGGCCGGCGGCCGCGCCCGCTACACCTCGATGATCTTCATCTTCTCCGCCCTCGGCGCGGTGGCCGGCATCTGGCTCGGCCTCTGGCTGACCACGCCGCCCACGCCGCTGCCGCTCGGCCTGCCCTTCGCCCTCGCCGGCAAGGGTTTTCCGGATGGCTGGCGCGTGATGTATCTCATCGGCGCGGCCCTCGCGCTGGTCGGCGTGCTGCTGCGCTTCCAGCTGCCGGAATCGCCGCGCTGGCTCATCGCCCAGGGCCGCCTCGAGGAGGCCGGCCAGGTCGTCGCCGACATGGAGGCCCGCGCCCACGCGATCTTCCCGCTGCCGCCGCTGCCCGAGCACCTGCCGCCCGCACCAAGGCGCGAGGAGGCGATGCCCTTCAGCGCGATCTTCCGCAACGCCACCTACCGCAACCGCACGCTGCTGCTGACCGTGATGTGGTTCCTCGCCTACATCACGGTCTATTCCTTCGCCGCCGGCTTCACCACGCTGCTCGCCGCCCTGCATTACCCGCCGCCCGAGGCCGGGCTGATCACCGCGATGGGCACGTTCGGCTTCGTGCTCTGCGCCATCGTCGCCTATGTCTGGGGCGAGCGGATGGAGCGCCGGCGCTGGACGCCGCTGGCGGCCCTCATCACCCTCGGCGGCGGCGTGCTCATCGCGCTGGGCGGGCAGACGCTGTGGCTCTCGGTGATCGGCGCGATGATCGTCTTCTTCGGCTTCAACGTCTGGGTGCCGATCGCCTATGCCTGGTCGGTCGAGAACTACCCGACCCGCGCGCGCACCACCGGCTTCGCCCTGGTCGACGGCATCGGCCATCTCGGCGGCGGCGTCGGCATGATCGCGATCGCCCCGCTCATCCCGCGGCTCGGCGTCATGGCGGCGTTCCTGCTGATCGGCGGCTTCCTCGCGCTGGCGGCGCTGGTCGCGCAGTTCGGCATCAGCACCCGCGCCCGCCGGCTCGACGACATCTCGCCCTGACCTCGCGCCCTGACCTCGCGCCCCGAAATCCCGCCCCGAAATCCGGCGCGGACCAGCGGCGGAAGCCGGATCGCGCGACCGGCCCGCCCGCCGCGCCGCGCCGGCGCATCGGCGCCGAATCCGCTTGCCGCCGCCGCCGATCCGTGATCCCATCGCCCGATGAACGACACCCCGCCCACCATCATGCACGATCTCGGCGGCGCGCCGCGCTTCATGTGCGAACCGGTCGACGTCTCGCCCCACGCGCTCACCGATTTCGACCGCGAGGTCGACGCCATCCGCCAGATCCTCGGCCAGAAGAAGGTCATGTCGGTCGACGAGCTGCGCCGCGGCATCGAGAGCCTGCCCGAGGCGCAGTATTTCGGCCTCGGCTATTACGAGCGCTGGCTCCGCTCGATCTGCGCGATCCTGCTGGAAAAGCGGGTGATCGCCGAAGCCGAGCTCGATGCCGCGCTTGAAGCCGCGGCGCGGGACGCAGGATGCTGAGCGCCGGCACCCCGGTCCGCGTCCGGCTCGACTGGCCGGAGACGCGCGGGCGCTGCCACATCCGCACGCCGCATTACGTGCGCGGCCGCCCCGGCGAAATCGTCCGCCATCTCGGCGACTTTCCCAATCCGGAGGATCTCGCCTTCGCCCGCCCGGCGAAGCCGGTCGCACTCTATCACGTCCGCTTCCGCCAGGCCGATCTCTGGCCCGCCGCCGATCCCTGGCCGCATCCGGCCGGCGACGAGATCCTGATCGAGCTCTACGAACACTGGCTGGAGGCCGCATGACCTGGCGCGAGGCGGACAGCGCGACGCTGCTTGCCGGCCTGCGGTCGCTGCTCGCCGCGAAATCCATCGCCTCGGCGGATGAAATCGCCGAGCGCATCCGCATCACCGATGGCGGCGGCCCGGCCCAGGGCGCGCGCATGGTCGCCAAGGCCTGGACCGACCCGGACTACAAGGCGCTGATGCTGGCGGACGGCGCCCGCGCCGCCGAGCTGCTCGACATCCCGATGCGCGGCCTGCCGCCGCTCGGCGTGGTCGAGAACACGCCGGGCATCCACCACCTCGTCGTCTGCACCCTGTGCAGCTGCTACCCCCGCGCGGTGCTCGGCTACCCGCCCTTCTGGTTCAAGTCCGCCGCCTACCGCGCCCGCGCGGTGCGCGACCCGCGCGGGCTGATCGCCGAATGGGGCACCGAACTGCCGGCGGCCACCGCCATCCGCGTCGTCGACAGCACGGCCGATTACCGCTGGATGGTGCTGCCGATGCGCCCCGCCGGCACCGAGGGCTGGTCCGAGGCCGCGCTCGCCGCCATCGTCCGCGAGGGCGACATGATCGGCGTCACCCGCCCCCGCGCCTGACCGCCGCCCGGCCCCGGCTCACCGCGGCTGCATCGCCGGCTGCCGCGGCGGCTCGGCCGGCATCGGCATCGGCATCGGTGAGGTAATCTCCACCTGCGAGACCGGCACCGCCAGCTCCGCCCCGTGCTGCCGCACGATCCGCCCCAGCTCGATCAGCAGCCGCTCCTGGATCGCGAGCGATTCCTTCCACACCACGGTGCGGGTGAAGCACCAGATCATGATCTGCAGCGCGTGGTTGCCGTACTGGTCGAAATACACCATCGCGCCGAGCGACTGGTCGATGTCCGGATGGTTGTCGACATGCGCGCGGCACGCCTCGGTGATCGCCGCCAGCCGGTCGAAATCGGCGTAGCGGATCGAGATCGTGGTGTTGATCTGCCGCGCCTGCATCCGCGGCGGCGTCTGCACCACCGACGAATTGAAGATCTGGTTCGGCACGTAATAGGGCCGGGTGTCGAAGCCGCGCAGCGTGGTGGTCCGCCAGCCGATATGCTCGACCGTGCCGAACACGTTCTGCGCCGGCAGCACGATCCACTCGCCCACCTTGAACGGCCGGTCGAGATAAACCACCAGCGCGCCGAACAGGTTGGCGGTCACACCCTGCGCGGCGAAGCCGACCGCGATGCCGGCCACCCCGCCGAAGGCCAGCAGGCTGGCGATCGAGAAGTTCAGCACCCGCAGGATCATCAGCCCGATCACCGCGACCACGAGGATGCGCGTGATCTTGCCGATGGCGTCCACCAGCATCGGGTCCGGGTTCTCGCCCCGCTTCGACCAGACATGCGCCGGATAGGCGCTCTCGCTGACCGCGACGACGCGCAGCGCCGCCCAGGCGATCGTCAGCAGCATGAACACCTTGAGCACGGCGGGCAGGATGCCGAGCAGCCCGACCAGATGCAGCGGCGTCGCCACGGCGAGTGCCGCGAAATACGCCGCGAGCGCCCAGACCGCGATCACCACCGGCAGCAGCAGGTGCCCGAGAATCGCGGCGCGGAAGGTGCGGCCGTGCCGGTCCGACCAGCGCACGAGAATCCCGAGCGCCGCCCGCGCCACCGCCGTTCCGGCGATGCCGATCAGCAGCGCGGTCGCGACACCGATGATGGTCGACAGATGCGCCGCCCAGAACGATGCCGTTCCTGCCATAACCTTTTGCATGCGTCCTTGTTCCTCCGCTGTTGCGCCCGGCGGGGCGGGCTCCGGGAGCAGCCATGCGCGCCGCGCGGCGGCGGGCGGAAGCCAAGGCGCGTCCCGGGGCCGGGATGGATGTCGATGCCGCCTCGGGCGGCGCGGATGCGGGTTAGGTGGGGGCGGGGTCCGCCGCTGTAAACCCGCGCGGGGCGGGGCAGGCGGGTCTTGCCCACCCCCGCCCGTTCATGTTCTTGTTCCGTTCATGACGATCGCCGCCCGCTTCGCCGCCATCATCGAGGGGCTCTGCCGCGCCGTCGCCGCGCGCGGCGCGAAGGGCGCGTTCGGCCCGGCGTCGCAGCCGCTCGTCATCCTGCTCTGGTCCCGCCTGCGCCGCATGGCCGCGCGTTTCGCCATCCTCGCCGAGGGCGCGCCGAAGCCGCGTCCCCGCGCCCGCCGCGCCGGCCCGCGCAAGCGTGTCCGCGGCCCCGACCTGCCGCGCCGCCGCGCCTGGCTGCTCGCCCCGGTGCCCGAGGCCACCGCCGCCGCGTCCCAGCTCCGCGCTTTGCTCGACGATCCGCAGGCCCGCGCCCTGATCGCCGCCGATCCGCGCTTCGCCCGCCTGCTCCGCCCGCTCTGCCGCGCCCTGTTCCGCCG
>NZ_JFHO01000088.1:0-3142 GCF_000724705.2 Acidiphilium sp. JA12-A1 | reverse complement strand
GGATGACGCGCAGGTAGATCGCGAGAGCCACGAGGTTGAGGCTGAATGGTCGTGCCGGTCTCCATGCCTTCCGGGACGGCTGCCAGCGTGGTCGCCCCACAGCACGGACAATGGCCGGCATAGCGTTCGACGCGGGTGACGACCGGCTTGATCGGCGGCAGATCGATCTTGTCGTAGCGCTGCGCGAGGCGCTGATCCGCGTCAGTCAGCCCGGCACGGCAGTGCTGGCAATGCGCCGCCTTCGCGATCACCGTCTGATCGGGGTTCTCGGCAAGCAAGCGACCGCCACCCTCACGGCCGAGACTGCCTTTGCGGGGCCCCTTGCGCGGACTTTTCTCGGGCCGGTTTGGCTTCTGCCCGCGCGATGGCGGCAGGCTCGAATTGTCCGGCCGCTTCGGCGGTTCGTTTAGCCGCGCCTCCAACTCCGCAATCCGGCGTTCCGCATCCGAAAGCCGGATTGCCAGTTCCGCGTTCCTGCGCTCGGATGATTGCAACGCGTCCCATAGCGCGCGGATCAGCGCGTCTTTCTCAGCGTGCGATAGGAGAGACAGGTCAGGAAGCTCGTTCACGCCTCCCGTCGAATCGTATCCGCCGTGGTCACGTCAATTCACAATCGATTCAACTTATCGACGGACCAGGATGAGCAGATACGAAAAAAGTCACATAATTTCATTGGTGGCTCGTTTAGATCTTTGTAGGATTTGGTCTGGCCGATCGCAGGCGCGGGGCGATCTCATGCATCTGGGCGAATTCAGGAGCATAACATAACGGAAAGCCAACATGATAACGGAAATCTTTCGTGATGAATTCTTAAAATGGCTCAGTAAGTTTGATTGCCTGCAAAATCAATCGCGGTTGTGTATTCGTTATGAGGAATTTTATTGATCTCGTGTTTTTCCGCCGATATACGCAACCGAGTTTCATGAGAAACCCTTTAAAATTATGTACGTTTGCTCATACCACCAAAAAAATAAATAGCGATTAGCAAGTGTCGCCTAAATAATTCGAATGTGCCGAGTAACTCCGTAGTTTTCCAAAGGCGCTCAACGACGGAAACACATGGTTTCGGGCGCCGTGTTTAAGACGTACAGGTCAAGACCGCTGTGAATACCTGCACCGGCAAGCCTGATCCACCGAACCACTTGCTCCCGCAAGTCTCCCGTTGCAATCCCAACTCGTTTCCATGAACCTTGCCCCGCACATCGAAGGGGTAACGGACCCACGCCCTCGCCCGCCACTGACGCCGGGCGTCACACCCACAAGGCCACCACCGATGCCCTCCGCGAGGCCTTCGTCGTCATCGCCCGTGCGGCGCAAAACCCCGGATGAATGCCGAAGGAGAAAAAACATGGTCATAGGCGGCCTCGAACTCGAACTCGCCGAAGCACGGCAACGGTGCGAAACTTTGCTCGCCGGGCGCCCGGGTTTCCCGCCCCTCGTCTCCATCCGCAATCAGCTGATCTATCTTCAGCAAGTCTGCGCCGGAACCGCCGGGCCGGAACGGCTCGGGGAGATCATTCTGGGCCTCCTCGCCGTCCGCGAAATCGAGGGCTGGGACGATGAACTGGCCGACCTCCTCCACTCGATCCAGGCGGCGGTTAACCGGCGCGCCACACCGCTTGCATAAGCGCGCCCAGCCCTGTGACCGCTGTCACAACCAAACCGGCTCGGCCCCGCGCTGCGATTGACGATCGCTGCCGGATCGTAATCATATCCTTGCTCGCGCCCCGAACCCCGGCGCAACCGGTCGCTTCACCGCCCATCACCGGGGCAAGACGCCCCATGGAACTCGTCCATGACCAAGGTAATGTTCATCCCCGCGGACCCGAAAAGTGTCTACATCACCATGGCCCACCACGAATACGGCAACCAGGCCTTCGGCGGCCAGCCCGGCATCAACAAGGCCCAGCTCGTCGTCGATGACGATCTCCTGAAGGGTCGCTCGTCCATCGTCGTCTGGTACGATGGCGGGTCGGACCCCTATTTCAGCAGCTTCAACACCGCGCAAATCTACATTCGCGGCCACGGCATGCCCGGCTCCCCGACGATCGAGGTCGCCCGCAACGGCGAAAAGATCCATTACACGGAAGTCGTCCAGCGCCTCATCACCACCGGCCTGAAACGCGAATTCTTCGGCGATATCAAGTGCTTCAACTGCCACTCGGCTGAAGGCAGGGTTGATGATTACGGCAACTACCATCCCCCCTTCGCCCAACTCATCGCCGATGAAATGTTCGCCCGCGGTTACAAGTTCTGCAAGTTCTTCGGCTATGCCGACGCCATCGACTCCTTCCCCACCAGCTTCGACAAGGGCGCCAACCCGCCCGATCCCGTCCTGCACAAATACCGTCGTGGCCCCGCGGGCCTGGGCAATCTCGGCCGCGCCAAAACCGGCCGCAAAGAGTTCTCTCCCAAGCCCCGCCCCCTCTCCCTGAAAGGCCAATTCGCCAGGAAATTCTTCAACTAATGTCCCGCCCCTGAAACTCGTGTGTGAATTTCAGGGACAATCAGGCCACTCTCATGTTCGCCATTTCAAGCTGCAGGCAAGAGATTTCTTCTGCTTGCTGATGAGCAAGCAAGCGGTTCGGTTTGACTGCGACTGGGTAAGGCTGGAGGCGCAATCCCGAAACGACGGTAGATCATCCTCTGATACGCGGATTGGAACCGCAGGACCTGATGCGTCGTGGAGCTGCCTCGGTCTAGGGACCAGCGTCGGAAAGTCCCGGCTGATAGTGGCTGCGAGGGTTCTCCGGCCGTGACCGCGCCTCCAGCCTTGCCCGGCTGCAGATGGGTTTGATCAGTGTGGGCACCTCCCGGGTATGCTTCGAATATCCGATTGTTCAGCCGGCCGCGATTTCGGCCTTCCGTGCGATGGCCCAGATAAAGCCGGCCAACTCGCGGGCAATCGCGGTGGTGACGACATTGGCCTGCTTGCCGGTATGGGTCAGGCGGCGATAACGCCGACAGAGGCGCAACTGCGCCTTCCAGGCGATCTCGCGGATCGGCCGGGGCAATCCTTCCTGGCGCAACAGCAATTCCCGGCTGACCCGGGCGGGATGTCGGTAACTCCAGGCCGCCTCGATCAACATCCGCCGGGCGGCGCCGTTGCCCGCCTTGGTGATGCCACCTTGCCGGCGGGTTT
>NZ_JFHO01000089.1:0-944 GCF_000724705.2 Acidiphilium sp. JA12-A1 | reverse complement strand
CCCCTCAGACCGCTGACCGACCGTGACACCCTGGCGCACACCTTCTTTCTCACGCGCAGTTTTCCCGGCCGTTTCGACGGAGCGCCGGTCTACATTGCCGCGCCAGGCGGCCGCGACGCCGACGGCGTGAGCCCGGTGGTGATCGGCGCGAATGACTGGGCCGGTGCCTGGGCACTCGACCAGGCCGGCAATCCCTTGCAGGCTCTTCTGCCCGGAACCCCCGGCCAGCGCGACAAGGCCGGCAGGTTCGGCGTCAATCTGGTGATGTATGCGCTGACCGGCACCTATAAGGCGGATCAGTTGCAGATCCCCGCCATTCTCCGAAGACTCGGCGAATGACGATACCCGTCGTCTTTGCGCCGCTGGTGCCTTGGCCTCTGATTGCGGGACTGGCCGCGATTGCGCTCGCGTTCGGCGGCATCGGCCTGCTTCGCCGGGCGCGCGGCGCCTGGCTGCGACTCGCCGGCCTTCTCTTCCTGCTTGCCGTGCTGGCCGGACCGCGCTGGCAGGTGCGCACGACCGCGCCCTTGCCGGACACGATCGTGGTCATTCGCGACCGCTCACCCTCGATGGCGATCGGGCGGCGCGCGGCGCTTGCCGCTGCCGCCTATCGGCATCTTGCTGCCACGGTGCCGAAAGGTGTCACCCTCCGCACCGTTGCCGTCGCCGGCGACGGGCATGATGGAACGCCGCTTTTCTCCGCGCTGAAGGCGGCGCTCTCCGGAATTCCGCCCGGGGAACTCGCGGGCATCGTCGCCATCACCGATGGCGAAGCCACCGACGCACCGCCGAGCCGACTGCCCGACGGCGTGCCTGTCTCGGCATTGATCCCCGCCGCGCCGGGCCAGACGGATCGGGCGCTGAGCCTGATTTCAGCACCGCGCTACGGGCTGGTCGGCCACAAGGTGACGCTGCGTTTCGTCGTCCGGGACCATGGCGTCGAG
>NZ_JFHO01000090.1:0-14962 GCF_000724705.2 Acidiphilium sp. JA12-A1 | reverse complement strand
GCGAAGGCGCCGATCGCGGGATCGAGCCGGGCGATGCGGTCGAGGCAGATGGCGGCCAGGCGGGTCGCGGTGAGGTGCCCGGCGCGGACCCACGCCGCCTGAAGGCGGGCGGGGGCGAAGGCGATCGCCGCATCGTCGTCGCCGGGAAACAGGGCGTCGGCGGCGGGCAGGCGCAGCGGTGCCGCCGGCGGCGGCGTGAAGCCGGGGAGGCGCGGGTCGAACACGCAGGCGGGGGCCAGCTGCTCGTCGAGCGGGACGGCGCGGCGGGCGCGGGCCAGGTCGATCTGCGCCGCGAGGGCGCCGGCGAGCAGGTCGCGTTCCGGCCCGGTCTGGGCGATGCCGAGAACGCGCTCGGCGGCGGCGATGTCGGCGCTGGTCACGGCCTGTTTGTCCACCCAAACCTCCTGTCAGTCTGTTTGGCCGATCCGGCGGGCATTGCCAAGAGCGGCCGAGGCGCCATTTGCGGGGCATGGATGCCGAACCGATTCCCACCCGCGACGCCGGGCTCGACCGCCTTGCCGCCTTTCTGCCGCGCGCTGGGGCGGCTTATGCGGCGGGGCGGAATACCGATCCCGGACCGGAGCGGAAAGGGGCGGTCTCGCGCCTGTCGCCCTGGCTGCGGCACCGGCTGCTGACCGAGGCGGAGGTGGCGCGGGCGGCGTTCGCGGCGCATGGCGAGGCGGCCGCGAAATTCATCGAGGAGGTCGGCTGGCGGACCTACTGGAAGGGCTGGCTGGAGCAGCGGCCCGGCGTGTACGATCTCTATCGCGCCGGGCTGCGGCGGGCGGAGAACCGGCTCGCGACCGAGGAGGGGCTGCGGCGCGCGTTTCACGATGCCTGCGCCGGGCGGACCGGGATCGACTGTTTCGATTCCTGGGCGCGGGAGATCGTCGCGCGGAACTACCTGCACAACCATGCGCGGATGTGGTTCGCCTCGATCTGGATCTTCACGCTGCGGCTGCCCTGGGAACTCGGGGCGGATTTCTTTCTCCGCCACCTGCTGGATGGCGACATCGCCTCCAACACGCTGTCGTGGCGGTGGGTGGCGGGGCTGCACACGCCGGGCAAGCACTATCTCGCGCGGGCGGAGAACATCGCGCGCTTCACCGGCGGGCGGTTCGATCCGCGCGGGCTGCTCGACGAGGCGGCGGAACCGCTCACCGAGGCGGTGCGGCCGGGGCCGGCGCTTCCGCCGCAATTCGATCCGCCGCCTTCGGGCGAGGTCGTGCTGCTGCTGCATGAGGAGGATTGCGCGGTGGAGACGCTCGATCTTGCCGGCTGCACGGTGCGGGCGGTGGCGGCGGTGGCGATGCCGGAGGCGCGGGCGCGCGGCGGCGTGGCGCCGGCGGTGGCGGGCTTCGCCCATGGCGCGCTGGTGGATGCGATGGGACGGGCGGCGGCGCGGTTCGGCGTCCGGCCGGTGCTGCTGGAAGTGGACGATCTCGCCGGCTGGGCGGCGGCGCACCGGCTGAAGGTGGTGACCGCGCATCCGCCCATCGGGCCCGTCGCGCAGGCGCTGGCGGCGGCGGATGTGGGGGCGGTGCGCGTCGCCCGCGCCTGGGACCGCGCCTTGTGGCCGCATGCGGGGCGCGGGTTCTTCGGCTTCCGCCCCCCGGATCGGCGACGCGGTGGCCGCCGCGTCCGGGGGCTGAGCGCGGGTCAGATCACGCCGGAGCCGCCGTCGACCGCGAGGATCTGGCCGGTGATGTGGCCGGAGGCGGCGGAGCAGAAGAGCAGGGCGGCGCCCTTCAGGTCGGCGTCGTTGCCGAGCTTGTTCATCGGCGTCTTCGCCAGGATCTTTTCCTCGAACTGGCCGAGGATGCCGCGCGTCATCTTCGAGGGGAAGAAGCCGGGGGCGAGCGCGTTCACCGTGATGTTGTGCGGGCCCCATTCGGCGGCGAGCGCGCGGGTCATGTTCACCACCGCGCCCTTCGAGGTGTTGTAGGGGATGGTGCCGGTGATGTCCGGGTGATGGCCGCGAAGCCCGGCGATCGAGGCGATGTTGAGCACCTTGCCGGACTTGCGGGGGATCATCGAGCGCGCGGCGATCGCCTGGGTGAGGAAGAACAGGTTGTTGACGTTGAGGTTCATCACCCGCGCCCAGGCCTCGGGCGTGACGTCGACCGCCGGGGCACCCCAGGTGGCGCCGGCATTGTTCACCAGGATGTCGACCGGGCCTGAGGCCAGCACGGCGTCGGCCAGCGTCTTCGGGCCGTCGTCCCGGCCGAGGTCGCTGACATGGGCGGTGGCGGCGATGCCGAGGCCGGCGAGGTGCTTCACCGCCTCGTCCAGCTCGTCCTCCTTGCGCGCGGAGATCGCGATGGTGGCGCCGAACTCGCCGAGCGCCTCGGCGATCTGCAGGCCGAGGCCGCGCGAGCCGCCGGTGATCAGGGCGCGCTTGCCGGTCAGGTCGAACAGGGATTTCAACGCGGTCATTCGGGTTTCCTCATCGTTGCTGGCCCGTTCCGGGCGGGGTTGACGGGCGCGATACGCGCCTATCCTATGGTGCACAAGCCCCCGTGCCAACGGGGACGCGACCTGGAGGAGACGAGACATGACCGAGGTGACGGAACCGTTCCGCTACCGGCTGCTGATCGGGCAGCTGCTGAAGATGCCGATCGCGCAGGCGAGCCGGCGGGAGATCGTCTATCGCGGCGACACGCGGCTGACCTATCCGCAATTCGCCGCCCGCGTGCACCGCTTCGGCGGCGTGCTGCGCGACCTCGGCGCCGGGATGGGCACGCGCGTCGCCTTCATGGACTGGGACAGCCACCGCTACCTCGAGGCCTATTTCGCGGTGCCGATGGCGGGCGCCGTTCTGATGATGGTGAACATCCGCCTCAGCCCGGAGCAGATCGCCTACACGATCGATCATTCCGGCGCGGAAATCCTGTTCGTGCACGCGGATTTCCTGCCGGTGCTGGCGGCGATCCGCGAGCGGCTGCCGAAGCTGCGCCAGGTGGTGCTGATGCGCGACGACGATATCGCCGTGCCGGAGGGCTTCGCCGGCGACTACGAATCGATGCTGGCGGCGACGGCGCCGCTCGACGCGTTTCCGGAATTCGACGAGGACACGCTGGCGACGACCTTCTACACGACGGGGACGACCGGCCTGCCCAAGGGGGTGATGTTCACCCACCGGCAGCTCGTGCTGCACACGCTGATGGTGCTGACCGGAATCAACATGTCCGGGCTGAATGGCGGGCTGTCGCGCGAGGACGTCTACATGCCGCTGACGCCGATGTTCCACGTTCACGCGTGGGGCTTTCCCTATGCGGCGACGATGCTGGGGATGCAGCAGGTCTATGTCGGGCGGTTCCTGCCGGAGGTGGTGCTGCGGCTGCTGGTCGAGGAGCGGGTGACGGTGTCGCACTGCGTGCCGACGATCATGCACATGATCCTGAACGCGCCGGCGGCGAAGGCGATCGACCTGTCGCGCTGGCGGGTGGTGATCGGCGGCTCGGCGCTGCCGCGGCCGCTCTGCGAGCAGGCGCTGGCGCGGGGGATCGACATCTTCGCCGGCTACGGCATGTCGGAGACCTGCCCGGTGATGACGCTGGCGCAGCTGCGCGGCGACATTCTCGACGGGCTGCCCGATCGCGCCGAGGCGGAGATCGGCTACCGGATGGCGGCTGGCCTGCCGGGGCCGCTGGTCGAGGTCCGGATCGTGGACGAGGCGATGAACGATGTGCCGCATGACGGCAGGTCGGTCGGGGAGGTGGTGACGCGCACCCCGGCGCTGACGCCGGGCTATGCCGGCAACCCGGAGGCCTCGGCGGCGCTCTGGCGGGGCGGGTGGCTGCATACCGGGGATATCGGCACGATCGACGCCGACGGGTATCTGCGCATCGTCGACCGGGTGAAGGACGTGATCAAGACCGGCGGCGAGTGGATCTCCTCGATCGGGCTGGAGGAGATCCTGCTCACCCATCCGGCGGTGTCGGAGGCGGCGGTGGTGGGGGTCGCGGACGAGCGCTGGGGCGAGCGGCCGGTGGCCTTCGTCGTGCTGCGCGCGGGGATGGAGGCCGACGAGGCGGCGCTGCGCGGCCATGTGCAGGCGCGGGCGGATGCCGGCGCGATCTCGCGCTACGCGGTGCCGGACCGGGTGCATCTGGTCGAGACCCTTGACAAGACCTCGGTCGGCAAGCTGGACAAGAAGGCGATGCGCGCGCGCGCCACCGGAGGGGCGGCGTGAGTTCGCAGACTTCGCAATTCGCCGTCCCGGCTTCGATCCAACTTGCCGCAATTCGCTTGTGACTGCGAAGTCCAGCGGCTATTGCGGGGCCAAACCACCTTCAGCAACCACGAGCGCAACCGCCATGAAACTTCACGAAGTCCGTGTTCATCCATCCAAATCCCTGCTCAAGCGCGACGACCAGCTGGCGTGGAAGATCGCCGGCGTGGCGGCGGACAAGGTGGCCGTCGACAAGGACGTGACGGCGATGATCATCAACCGGATCATCGACAACGCGGCGGTGGCGGTGGCCTCGGTCAATCGCGGGCCGGTGGTCTCGGCCCGGGCGATGGCGCTCGGCCATGCGAAGCGCGGCGGGGCGACGGTGTTCGGCCTGCCGGCGCGCAAGACGGTGAGCCCGGAATGGGCGGCCTGGGCGAACGGCACGGCGGTGCGCGAGCTCGATTACCACGACACCTTCCTCGCCGCCGACTATTCGCACCCGGGCGACAACATTCCGCCGATCCTCGCGGTGGGCCAGGTAATGGAGCGCTCCGGGCGCGACCTGATCCGCGGCATCGCGACGGGGTATGAGATCCAGATCAACCTCGTGCGGGCGATCTGCCTGCACGAATGGAAGAAGGACCACATCGCGCATCTCGCCCCGGCGCAGGCGGCGGGCATCGGCGCGCTGCTCGGGCTGAAGCAGGAGACGATCTTCCAGGCGGTGCAGCAGGCGGTGCATGTCAGCTTCACCACGCGGCAGAGCCGCAAGGGCGAGATCAGCTCGTGGAAGGCGTTCGCGCCCGCCCATGCCGGCAAGCTCGCGATCGAGGCGGTGGACCGGGCGATGCGCGGCGAGGGCGCGCCGAGCCCGATCTATGAGGGCGAGGACAGCGTGATCGCCTGGATGCTGGGCGGCAAGGATGCCGTCTATCACGTGCCGCTGCCGGGCAAGGGCGAGGCCAAGCGCGCGATCATGGACAGCTACACCAAGGAGCACTCGGCCGAATACCAGAGCCAGGCGCTGATCGACCTCGCCTTCCGGATGCGCGAGCAGATCGAGAATTTCGACGCGATCGAGAAGATCACCATCCACACCTCGCACCACACCCATTACGTGATCGGAACGGGGGCGAACGACCCGCAGAAGATGGACCCGAAGGCGAGCCGCGAGACGCTCGACCATTCGATCATGTACATCTTCGCGGTCGCGCTGCAGGACGGCACCTGGCACCATGTCGACAGCTACGCGCCGAAGCGGGCGCGGCGGGCGGACACGGTGGCGCTGTGGCACAAGATCGAGACCGCCGAGGACCCGGAGTGGACGCGCCGCTACCACGCCACCGATCCGGCCGAGAAGGCGTTCGGCGGCCGCGTCGAGATCCGGTTCAAGGATGGCAGCACGCTGGTCGACGAGCTGGCGGTGGCGAACGCGCATTCGCTGGGCGCGCATCCGTTCGAGCGGGCCGATTACATCCGCAAGTTCGAGACGCTGACCGACGGCATCATCTCGCCGCGCGAGGCCGCCCGCTTCCTCGAGGCGGTGCAGGAACTGCCGCGCCTGCCGGCCGGCGAGCTCGACCGGCTGAACGTCGCCCTGCCCGCGGGCGCGCTGCTCGAGGGCAAGCCGGGCATCTTCTGAGACGCAAGGAGCAGACAGCATGAGCGAGACCACGACGGCGCCGAAGCCGAAGAAGTCGGTCGCCCTTTCGGGGGTTGCCGCGGGGAACACGGCGCTGTGCAGCGTCGGCCGCAGCGGCAACGACCTGCATTACCGCGGCTACGACATTCTCGACATCGCCGAGACGTGCAGCTTCGAGGAAATCGCGCATCTGCTGATCCACGGCACGCTGCCGAACGCGGCGGAGCTTTCGGCCTATCTCGCGAAGCTGCAGGCGCTGCGCGGGCTGCCGGATGCGGTGCGCAAGGTGCTGGAGGCGCTGCCGGCCGCCGCCCACCCGATGGACGTGATGCGCAGCGGCGTCTCCGCCCTGGGCTGCGTGCTGCCGGAGGCGCACGACCACAACCCGGCCGGCGCGCGCGACGTGGCGGACCGGCTGATCGCCTCGCTCGGCTCGATGCTGCTCTACTGGCATCACTACAGCGCCAACGGCCGGCGCATCGATGTCGAGACCGACGACGAGTCGATCGGCGCGCATTTCCTTCACCTGCTGCACGGGCGCCGGCCGGTGGATGCCTGGGTGCGGGCGATGCACACCTCGCTCATTCTGTACGCGGAACATGAATTCAACGCCTCGACCTTCGCTTCGCGCGTCGTCGCCGGCACGGGTTCGGACATCTACTCGGCGATCACCGCCGGCATCGGCGCGCTGCGCGGGCCGAAGCATGGCGGCGCCAACGAGTTCGCCTTCGAGGTGCAGAAGCGCTACGCCGACCCCGACGAGGCGGAGGCGGATATTCGCCGGCGGATCGAGGCGCGCGAGGTGATCATCGGTTTCGGCCATCCGGTCTATACCATCGCCGATCCGCGCAACGTGGTGATCAAGCGCGTCGCCCGCTCGCTCTCGGAGCAGGCGGGATCGATGAAGATGTTCAACATCGCCGAGCGGATCGAGAGCGTCATGCACGACGCGAAGCGGATGTTCCCGAATCTCGACTGGTTCTCGGCCGTGTCGTACCACATGATGGGCGTGCCGACCGCGATGTTCACGCCGCTCTTCGTGATCGCGCGGACCACCGGCTGGAGCGCGCATGTGATGGAGCAGCGCGCCGACAACAAGATCATCCGTCCCTCGGCCAGCTATGTGGGGCCGGAGGACCGCAAGTTCGTGCCGCTCGACAAGCGCGGCTGAGGAGGGTTCGATGAGCTATCTGCAAGCATCCGGCCTGCCGGATCGACCCGCCGGGCTGCGCTTTCGCGAACTGGTCGAGCGCGGGCCGATCGTGCAGATTCCGGGCGCGCATAACGGGCTCGCCGGGCGGCAGGCGATGCGGGCCGGGTTCGAGGCGTGCTACCTTTCCGGGGCGGCGATGACCGCCTCGATGGGGCTGCCGGATCTCGGCATCATCACCGTCGACGAGGTGTGCTTCTTCGTCCGCCAGGTGGCGCGGGCCTCGGGCCTGCCTGTGCTGGTCGATGGCGATACCGGCTATGGCGAGGCGCTCAACGTGATGCACATGGTGCGCAGCTTCGAGGATGCCGGGGCGGGTGCCGTGCATATCGAGGACCAGCTGCTGCCGAAGAAATGCGGCCATCTGAACGACAAGAAGCTCGCCGATGCGCGCGACATGGCGGCGAAGGTGGCGGCGGCGGCGCATGCGCGGCGGAACCTCTACATCATCGCGCGCACCGATGCCGCGGCGAGCGAGGGGATGGACGGCGCGGTGGCGCGGGCGAAGATGTATGTCGAGGCCGGGGCCGACGCGATTTTCCCCGAAGCGCTCTACAACGCCGAGATGTTCCGCGAATTCGCCCGCCGGATGCCGGGCGTGCCGCTGCTCGCCAACATGACCGAGTTCGGCCGCACGCCGTTCTTCACCGCCGCCGAGTTCCAGGAGATGGGCTACCGGATGGTGATCTGGCCGGTGACCTCGCTGCGGGTTTCGGCGAAGGCGGTGGAAAATCTCTACGCCGCGATCCGGCGCGATGGCGGTGCGCAGAACTGCGTCGAGGCGATGCAGACGCGCGCCGAGCTCTACGAGACCATCGACTATGCCGGGTTCGAGGCGCTGGATGCGACGATCGTCAAGACCGTCGTGCCGGCGCCGATCGGCTGACGGAGACGCCGCTTTCGGGAGGAAGAGATGAACGCCACGACGCCATCCGACGCAACGCCGCAATTCGCGCTCGACGAGGCGCAGCGCGCGATTGCCGAGATGGCGCGCGGCTTCGCCGACGAGCGGCTGGCGCCGCACGCGCTGGAGTGGGACGCGGCGCGGCACTTTCCTCTCGACGTGATCCGCGAGGGCGCAGCCCTCGGCATGGGCGGGATCTATGTGCGCGAGGAGAGCGGCGGGTCGGGGCTGACGCGGCTCGACGCGGCGCTGATCTTCGAGGCGCTGGCGACGGGCTGCCCAGCGGTTTCGGCCTACATGTCGATCCACAACATGGTGGCGTGGATGGTCGACCGGTTCGGTGACGACGCGCAGCGCCGCGACGTGTTGCCGGCGCTGGTAAGCATGGAGCATCTCGCCAGCTACTGCCTGACCGAGCCGGGGGCGGGATCGGACGCGGCGGCGCTGAAGACGAAGGCCGTGCGCGATGGCGACGATTACGTGCTCGACGGCGTCAAGCAGTTCATCTCGGGCGCGGGGGCGACCGACCTTTATCTGGTGATGGCGCGCAGCGGCGGCGCCGGGCCGCGCGGAATTTCCTCGTTCCTGGTGCCGAAGGATGCGAAGGGGCTTGGCTTCGGCGCCAACGAGCGGAAGATGGGCTGGAACGCGCAGCCGACGCGCCAGGTGGTGTTCGAATCCTGCCGCATTCCCGCACGGTTCCGGCTCGGCGCGGAAGGCGAGGGGTTCCGCATCGCGATGAGCGGGCTCGATGGCGGGCGGGTGAATATCGGCGCCTGTTCGCTCGGCGGCGCGCAGGCGGCGCTAGAGAAGGCGCAGCGCTACATGGGCGAGCGCGAGGCGTTCGGCCGGCGGCTGGAGGATTTCCAGGCGTTGCAGTTCCGGCTTGCCGACATGGCGACCGAGCTGGAGGCGGCGCGGCTCTTCCTGTGGTCCGCCGCGGCTTCACTCGACCGCGGCGAGGCGGACGCGACCCGGCGCTGCGCGATGGCGAAGCGGATCGCCACCGATACGGGTTTCGAAGTCGCCAACAATGCGCTGCAACTGTTCGGCGGCTACGGCTATCTCGCCGAATACGGCATCGAGAAGATCGTGCGCGATCTGCGGGTGCACCAGATTCTGGAAGGGACGAACGAAATCATGAGACTGATCGTCGCGCGCGGCCTCATCGGGCGGAACGCATGAGCGGGGAGACGACCGCGGATGTCGAGATCCGGATCGAGGGCAGGGTCGGCCGGATCAGCCTGAACCGGCCGCGGGCGCTGAACGCGCTGACGCACGACATGGAAGTGGCGATCGACGCGGCGCTGCTGCGCTGGGCGGACGATCCTTCCGTCGCCTTCGTGATGGTGGACGGGCGCGGCGAGCGCGGGCTGTGCGCGGGCGGCGATATTCGCGCGCTGTACGACGCGGCGAAGAGCGGCGGCGAACGCCTCGCCTTTCCGTTCTTTGGCGACGAATACAGGATGAACGCGCATATCGCGAATTATCCGAAGCCCTTCGTCGCGCTGATGGACGGGATCGTGATGGGCGGCGGCGTCGGCATTTCGGCGCACGGGTCGCACCGCATCGTCACCGAGCGGACGATGCTGGCGATGCCGGAGGTCGGCATCGGCTTCGTGCCGGATGTCGGCGGCACTTTCCTGCTCGGGCGGATGCCGGGCGAGACCGGCATTCACGCGGCACTCACCGCGCACCGGATGACCGGCGCCGATGCGGTGTCCTGCGGCATCGCCGATCATTACGTGGAAAGCCGGCATCTGCCGGCGCTGACGGCGGCGCTGGCGGCGCTGGTGGATGGCGCTGATGTCGATGACTGCATCGCCGCCTTCGCGACGCCGGCGCCGGACTCGCCGCTGCTCGCCGAGCGCGCCTGGATCGACGATTGCTACAAGGCGCCGACGGCGGAGGCGATCGTCGCGGCGCTGGAGGCGCATGCCGAACCGGCGGCGCGCGAGGCGGCGGCGACGATCAGGCGGATGTCGCCGACCTCGGTGAAGCTCAGCCTGCGCCTCGTGCGCGCGGCGCGGGGCGATGCGAAGGTGGAAACCGCGATCGACCGCGAGTTCCGCGTCGCGGTGCGCTGTGTCGCCGCGCATGATTTCGTCGAGGGCGTGCGGGCGCAGCTCGTCGACAAGGACCGCAATCCGCGCTGGCAGCCGGCGACGCTCGATGGCGTGGAGGATGAAACGCTCGATGCCTATTTCGCGCCGCTCGGCGCCGATGAGCTGGGGCTCGACGCACTAACAACCTGACAGGAGGACACGCATGGCACGGATCGGATTCATCGGCCTGGGCAATATGGGCGGCCCGATGGCCGCCAATCTGGTCCGCGCGGGCCATGCGGTGCTCGGCTTCGACACCGTGCCGGCGGCGCGCGAGGCGGCGGCGGCGGCGGGTGTGACGATCGTGGAGCTTGCCGCCGAGGCGGCGCGCGACGCGGATGCAGTGATCACCATGTTGCCCTCCGGCCCGATCGTGCGCGCGGTCTATGAGGCGGCGGACGGTATCCTGCCGGCGGCGCGGGCCGGCACGCTGTTCATCGACTGCTCGACCATCGATGTCGACTCCGCCCGCGCCGCGCATGCGATGGCGGCGGGACGGGGGATGCTTGCGCTCGATGCGCCGGTCTCCGGCGGGGTGGGCGGTGCCAGCGCCGGGACGCTGACCTTCATGGTCGGCGGCAGCGCCGAGGCGTTCGAGCGCGGCGAGCCGCTGCTGGCGGCGATGGGCCGGCGCATCGTGCATTGCGGTGGCGCCGGGGCCGGGCAGGCGGCGAAGATCTGCAACAACATGATCCTCGGCATCTCGATGATCGCGGTGAGCGAGGCCTTCGCGCTGGCCGACCGGCTGGGGCTCGACCGGCAGAAACTGTTCGACGTGGCCTCCACCGCCTCGGGCCAGTGCTGGTCGCTGACCTCGTATTGCCCGGTGCCGGGACCGGTGCCGGCGAGCCCGGCCAATCACGAATACCGGCCTGGCTTCGCCGCCGCGCTGATGCTGAAGGATCTCGGTCTCGCGATGGAGGCGGCGGCGGCGACCGGCACCGAGACCGCGCTCGGCCGCCATGCGCGCGACATCTACGCCGCCTTCGCCGAATCAGGGCATGGCGGCGAGGATTTTTCCGCGATCTTCCGGGCGATCTCGGCGGCGTCGAAGCCCGCCTGAACGGCGCGGGAGGCGCGGAACCAGAAAAAAAGGAAACGTCCATGACCGACTTCATCGCCGCGCGGCAGTTCCTTCTCGACCACCGGACCGATCTTGCCGCCGCCTCCGCCGGATTCCGCTGGCCGGAGGCGCGGGATTTCAACTGGGCGCTCGACTGGTTCGATGCGCATCTCGCCCGCGATGCCGGCAGCGCGCGGCGCCCGGCGCTGTGGATCGCCGATCCGGCGGGCGGGGAGGATGTGCGGCTGAGCTTCGCCGAATTGTCGGCCCGCTCGAACCGGACGGCGAATTTCCTGCGCGCCCGGGGCGTGCGGCGGGGCGACCGGCTGATCCTGCTGCTCGGCAATATCGTGCCGTTGTGGGAGGTGATGCTGGCGGCGATCAAGCTCGGCGCGGTGGTGATTCCGGCAACGACGCTGCTGACGCCCGAGGAGTTGCAGGACCGGGTGGAGCGCGGGGCGGCGCGTTTCGTGGTGACGACGGCGGACCAGGCGGCGAAGTTCGACGCTGTGGCCGGCACGTTCCAGCGGATCGCGATCGGCGGCGCGCCGGATGGGTGGACGCCCTACGCGCCCGAGGGCGAGAGCGCGGATTTCACGCCGGACGGGCCGACCCGGGCGGATGATCCGCTGCTGCTCTATTTCACCTCGGGCACCACGGCGAAGCCGAAACTCGTTCTGCATTCGCATTATTCCTATCCGGTCGGCAGTCTCTCGACGATGTACTGGATCGGGTTGCGGCCGGGGGATGTGCATCTGAACATTTCCTCGCCGGGCTGGGCGAAGCATGCCTGGAGCAGTTTCTTCGCGCCCTGGAACGCGGGGGCGACGGTGTTCATCGTCAACCAGCCGCGCTTCGAGGCGAAGGCGCTGCTCGATACGCTGGTCCGCTGCGGGGTGACGACGCTGTGCGCGCCGCCGACGGTCTGGCGGCTGCTGATCCAGAACGATCTCGCGCAATGGAAGGTGGCGCTGCGCGAGCTGGCCTGCGCCGGCGAGCCGCTGAACGCCGAGATCATCGACCGGGTGCGGGCGATGTGGGGGCTGACGATCCGCGACGGCTACGGCCAGACCGAGACGACCGCGCAGATCGGCAATTCGCCCGGCCAGGCGGTGAAGCCGGGGTCGATGGGCCGGCCGCTGCCGGGCTACCGCATCGCCATACTCGACCAGGCGAACGATTCGGTGACCGAGGGCGAGGTGGCGCTGCCGCTTGGCGCGGCGCGGCCGGCCGGGCTGATGCGCGGCTATGTCGACGCCGAGACCGGCGCGCTGCGCGGCACCGACGGCGCCTATTACCGGACCGGCGATGTCGCGCAGATCGACGCCGACGGCTATCTCACCTTCGTCGGCCGGGCGGATGACGTGTTCAAGTCGTCGGATTACCGGATCAGCCCGTTCGAGCTGGAGAGCGTGCTGATCGAGCACGGAAGCGTCGCCGAGGCGGCGGTGGTGCCGAAGCCGGACGAGATCCGCCTTTCGGTGCCGGTCGCCTATGTCGCGCTGGTGCCGGGGGTGGCGGCGGACCGGGCCACGGCGCTGTCGATCTTCCGGCATGCGCGGGCGCGGCTGGCGCCGTTCAAGCGCATCCGCGAGATCGTGTTCGTCACCGACCTGCCGAAGACGATTTCGGGGAAGATCCGGCGTGTGCAGTTGCGGCGCGGCGAGGCGGGCGGCGAGGCCGGGCTCGCGGGCGAGGTGGTGCGCTTCGCCGAGAGCGCGTTTCCGGAGCTGGCCTCGGGCGAGGGCGGCGGCCCGGCGTGATGGCGCGCCGGGCAATCTGACGGGGCGGAGCAAAAATGGACATTCGCGACAGGGTGTTTCTGGTCACCGGCGGCGGCTCCGGGCTTGGCGCCGCCGCGGCGCGGGCGCTGGTGGCGCAGGGCGGGCGCGTGGTGCTGGCGGATGTGGCCGAGGCGCCGGGCATGGCGCTCGCGGCCGAACTCGGCGCCGCCGCGCGATTCGTGCGGACCGATGTGACGGATGCCGGCCAGGCGGAGGCCGCGGTGGCGGCCGCGCGGGCGGCGTTCGGCGGGCTGCACGGGCTGGTGAACTGCGCCGGAATCGTGCTGGGCGAGAAGGTGCTGGGGCGCGAGGGACCGGCCTCGCTCGAGCGGTTCGCGCGGGTGATTTCGGTGAACCTCATCGGCACGTTCAACATGATCCGGCTCGCCGCCGCGGCGATGGCGGAGGGGGCGCCGGATGAGGGCGGCGAGCGCGGGGTGATCGTGAACACCGCCTCGATCGCGGCGTTCGACGGGCAGATCGGCCAGGCCGCCTATGCCGCCTCGAAGGCCGGGGTGGCCGGCATGACGCTGCCGCTGGCGCGGGAACTGGCGCGCAGCGGTATCCGGGTGATGACGATCGCGCCCGGCGTGTTCGAAACCCCGATGATGGCCGGCCTGCCGGACGAGGCGCAGCGCGCCCTCGGCGCCGCCGTGCCGTTTCCGCCGCGGCTCGGGCGGCCGGCGGAATACGCCGCGCTGGTGTGCCATATCATCGGCAACACCATGCTGAACGGCGAGACGATCCGGCTGGACGGCGCGCTGCGGATGGCGCCGCGCTGACCGGCTCCGGCCCTCTTGCATCGCGGGGCGGCGGCCTGTAATACCCGTCGCACCGCAACGGCGGGCGCGTAGCTCAGCGGGAGAGCACTGCCTTGACATGGCAGGGGTCACAGGTTCAATCCCTGTCGCGCCCACCACTCAAATCCCTGAAATCACACCGTTTTCTCGAAGACGGCCCGGTTGTACCTCCGGCTTTGAGGCTGTTCAGCGAGCACACAGCGAGCGACGCACGCCTTGTTTCCTGCGGTTCTCAGCCGATGGGAAGCGGAGCGAGCAGCGGCATCGAGGTGATGTCCGAGATGGTGGGATAGGTCTCGGGGACGGTCGTTCGAGGCGCCTCGGCTGGCACGACTCGGTCGCAGGTACCGGCGGTAGGAACCAGCCAGCGAGCAACCAGCGAGCAGGCGCAGCCTATAGATCACGCCGTCGTGAGGCTCGGTAGGGGCGGTTACGGACGGCAGAATGCGGCGGAACGGTCATCCCCACGGTCACCCAGACCGCCTGTCGGGCGCATCTTGACCGTCTCTGGACCGCTGCGGCGAGCGTCGACCGTGGCGTCGCGACTGCCGGCACTGGGTCGCGCGCGGCACGTGGGAGGAAGGTCATCCCCACGGTCATCCAGACCGTCGGCCGAGCGCAGGAGATGATCTCGGCGCCGCTGGCGCTCTGGATCATCAAGCCGGATGCTCGCCGCTGAACGGTCCCGCGAGCCGTCCTTCGGCCGTGTCCATCGGCACGCGATGCGCACGTCGATAATCGCGAGGATGTTCGGCGCATCGGATTCCGACATGGCGTCGCCCGAGAGGCCGGATCGATCCGAGAGATGCTCATCCACACCATCACCCAGATCGTCTTGCGGGAGCGCCTTGACCGTCTCGACACCGGTGCCGCGAGGAACCGGAGCGGCGGTGTCATGGCGCGCGAGAGCCGGCGGGAGGACGCGCGAGGTAGGGCGCGATGGTCACCCTCACGGTCGCAGGGACCGTCTTCCCGAGCGCCTGAGATCATCTCGGCGCCGCTGGCGCTCTGGATCATCGGCCCGGACGCCACGAGATGAACGGTTCCGAGACCGTCTCCATGAGCATGCGCCGATGACCACGCCGATATTCGGCGCACCGGATTCCGTCATGTGGTCTGGCATGAGGGTTGGCGCGATCCGCGCGAGATGATCACTCCCACGGTCACCGAGACCGTCTTCCTGAGCGCTTCCCGACGATCCCCGGATCGCGGCGCGTCACAGAGGATCGCCTGCGCGCTGTGACGGACGGTATCCGCGACCGGCTGCCGAAAGCATC
>NZ_JFHO01000091.1:0-27280 GCF_000724705.2 Acidiphilium sp. JA12-A1 | reverse complement strand
GGCCCCATCTCACGGCGGCGCCGGTCGGCGCGGTCGCCGCCGCCGCCCTGCCGCCGCCGCCCGGCGCCGGCGGTTCGGCCGGCGCGGTTTCCGGCACGATCCGCCCAGCCACCGCGCATCCGGCCGGCGTCCCCGGCGCTGTCGAGCGCCTGTCCGGCGTGGTGCGCACCGCACCACCATCGCCCGGCCCGCTCTATGTCGAAATCCCCGGCTTCGGGTCCACCACCGACGCCATGAACCTGCGCGCGCGGCTCGCCGGCATGCCGGGCGCGATCCTCCCGCAATCCGCCGGCGGCCGCACCCTCTATGCGCTGCGCCTCGGCCCCTATGCCAGCGCGCCCGCCGCCGATGCGGCGCTGCGTTCGCTGCTCGACCGCGGCGTCGCCGGCGCCGAGATCGTGGTCCGGTGAGCCGGCAGGGCGTCTTCATCACGCTCGAAGGCGGGGAGGGGGCCGGCAAGTCGACGCAGATTGCCCGCCTTGCCGCCCGGCTTCGCGCCGCCGGGCACGAGGTTCTGACCACCCGCGAGCCGGGCGGCACGCCCGGGGCCGAAGCGATTCGCGCGCTGATGCTCGACCCCGCGCGCCATTTCGCGCCGCTGGCCGATACGCTGCTGGTCTTCGCCGCCCGCGCCGACCATGTCGCCGCCATCATCCGCCCGGCGCTCGAACACGGCGCCGTCGTGCTGTGCGACCGTTTCACCGACTCGACGATGGCGTATCAGGGCCACGGCCTGGGCGTGGACCGCGCGGCGATCGCAACCCTCGGCGCGATGATCGGCGCCACGCCCGATCTCACGCTGATCCTCGACCTGCCGGACGCCATCGCCCGTGCGCGACTGGCGCACCGCGGCGGCGGCGCCGACCGCTACGAACAGTTCGATACCGGCTTTGCCATCCGCGTCGCTGACGGCTTCCGCGCCATCGCGGCTGCCGAGCCGGATCGTTGCGTCCTGGTCGATGCCGCCGGCGGGATCGAGGACGTCACCGAAACCCTCGCCGGCCTCATCCGCGCCCGGCTCGGCCTCGCCATCGCCTGATGCTGCCGCCCCGCGCCAATCCCGAGCTTCGGGGCCATGACGACGCCGTTGCCGAACTCTTCCGCGCCGCGACCGGCGCGCGCCTGCACCATGCCTGGCTGATCGCCGGCCCGCCCGGAATCGGCAAGGCCACGCTCGCTTTCCGCTTCGCCCGCTGGCTGCTCGCCGGCGCCCGCACGCCAGACCTGTCGCTCCCCGCGCGCGATCCCGCCTTCCGCCGCATCGCCACCGGCGCGCATGCCGACCTTCTGGTCATCGAGCGCCGCTACGACGAGAAGCGCAAGCGGATGCAGGGCGAAATCGTGGTCGACACGGTCGCCGCCGCCGGCCGCTTCCTGCGGCTCACACCGGGCGAGGGGGGGTGGCGCGTCGTCATCGTCGACGGGGCGGAGGCGCTGAACCGCAACGCCGCCAACGCGCTGCTCAAGCTGCTCGAGGAACCGCCGGCGCGGGCGATCTGGCTGCTGGTCTGCCACGCGCCCGGCCGCCTGCTGCCCACCATCCGCAGCCGCTGCCGCCGGCTGGACCTCGACCCGCTGCCGGCCGACACCGTCAGCAGCCTGCTCGCGGCCGCTCTGCCCGACCTTCCCGCCGAACGCCGCACGGCCCTGGCCGCGCTGGCCGAAGGCTCGATCGGCCGCGCCTTGTCCCTCGCCGATGCCGATGGCCTCGCCCTGGCCGGCCTCGTGGGCGAAGCGCTCGCCGGTCCGCTCCCGCCCGCGCGCGACGCCGCCATCGCCGATATGATCGCCCGCGCCGATGACGGGTTCGCCACCTTCGCCGACCTGCTGCGCGCCGCCCTGGCCACCGAAACCCGTGCCGCCGCCCGTGCCAAACCGTCGCCCGCGCTTGATGGCCGCGCCCGCCTCTGGCAGGACTTCGGCAGGATCGCGGCGGAGGTCGACGGTCTCAATCTCGACCCGCGTGCGGCGGTTCTGACCATGCTCCAGCTTCTCCGAGTGCCATGACCCGAAAATTCTACATCACGACCCCGATCTATTACGTGAACGGCGCGCCCCATATCGGCCACGCCTACACCTCGGTCGCCGCCGACGTGCTCGCGCGCTTCAAGCGGCTCGACGGGTTCGACGTGCATTTCCTCACCGGCACCGACGAGCATGGCCAGAAGGTCGAGGCCACCGCCCGCGCGAACAACATCGCCCCGCAAGAGTTCACCGACCGCATCGCCGGCGAGTTCCGCGCCATGGCGCAGGCGATGAACATCTCGAACGACGATTTCATCCGCACCACCGAGCCCCGCCACATCCGCTCCTGCCAGGCGATCTGGCAGGCGATCGAGCGGGCAGGGGCCATCGAGCTCGGCCATTACGAGGGCTGGTACGCCGTCCGCGACGAGGCCTTCTACGATGAAAGCGAACTCGTCACCGGCGCGGACGGCATCAAGCGCTCGCCCTTCGGCGCGCCGGTCGAGTGGGTGCGCGAACCCTCGTATTTCTTCAAACTCAGCACGTTCCAGGATCGTCTTCTGAAACTGTATGAAGACAATCCGGAGTTCATCCAGCCCGCTTCCAGCCGCAACGAGGTGCTCTCCTTCGTCCGCTCCGGCCTGCGCGACATCTCGATCAGCCGCACCAGCTTCAAATGGGGCATTCCGGTGCCCGGCGCGCCCGATCACGTCATGTATGTCTGGATCGACGCGCTGACCAACTATCTCACCGCCTGCGGCTATCCGGACATGGACGCGCCGCTGATGAAATACTGGCCGGCGGACCTGCATCTGGTCGGCAAGGAAATCACCCGCTTCCACGCCGTCTACTGGCCGGCGATGCTGATGGCCGCCGGCCTGCCGGTTCCCCGCCGCATCTTCGCCAATGGCTGGTGGACGATCGAGGGCGAGAAGATGAGCAAGTCGCTCAACAACGCCCTGGCCGTCGAGCCGCTGATCGCGGAATTCGGGCTCGACCAGCTGCGCTTCTGCCTGCTGCGCGAAATGCCCTTCGGCAACGACGGCAATTTCTCCCGCCGTTCGGTCATCACGCGGATCAATGTCGAGCTCGCCAACGATCTCGGCAACCTCGCCCAGCGCACGCTCTCCTTCATCGCCAAGAACGCTGGCGGCGTGGTGCCCGAAGCGGGTCCCGCCGCCGAGGCCGATCACGCGCTGCGCGCCATCGCCGACGGCCTGCCGGACCGCATGCGCGATGCGATGGATCGCCTGGCCTATCAGGAGGCGATCGAGGAGGTCTGGAAACTCGTCCGCGCCGCCAACGCCTATATCGACCACCAGGCTCCCTGGGCCTTGCGCAAGACCGACCCGCAGCGGATGCTGACTGTGCTGCGGACCCTCTGCGAGGCGCTGCGCGTCGTCGGCATCCTGCTGCAGCCCTTCATGCCGGAAGCCATGGCGAAACTGCTGGACCAGCTTGCCCTTCCGGCGGATCGGCGGGGTTTCGCGTCACTCGCCACCCCGCTCGACGCTGGCGCCGTTCTGCCGCCGCCGTCCGGCTTGTTCCCCCGGATCGTCGAACCCGCTTCCTGAATCACGCAGCAATCGGATCGCGAACCTCGAACAGGGCATAATTCGCGATCCGGGCCAGGCCCGGCGGAGCTATTCCCGCTCGCGCGAGATCCAACCCCGGATTTCGGCGGCCAGCCTGCCGTGCCGCACGCCAAGGCGGCCGGCGAACAGATCCACGCTGCCGCAGCGCAGCGTAACGTCCGAGCCGCGCGGCGCATTGATCGGGATGATGTCGCCGACGCGCAGGTCCATCACCGCCCCCAACTTCATCGTCTGTTCGTCGAGCACGGCCTCGAGTTCGATATCCGTGTGCCAGAGTTCCTCGGCGAGATGGCTTTCCCAGATGGAGTCGCGGCCGAACTTCTCGCCCATGAACTGTTGCAGCAGCAGTTCGCGCACCGGTTCCAGCGTCGCGAAGGGCAGGATGATGTCGATCATGCAGTTGCGCCCTGCCGAGTGCAGGCTGAGCCGCGCGGTCAGCGCCACGCCCGAATTCCGTCCGATCGTCGCGAATCGCGGATCGGTCTCGGTGCGCTCGAAATCGAACGTCACGTCGCAGATCGGCGCGAAGCTGTTTCTAAGATCGTGCAGCACCACCCGGATCAGCCGCTCGGTCAGGTTGCGGCTGATGGAGGTCACCGGCTTGGGCAGTTGTCCGGTCGCGGCGGCAACCCGACGGCCGCCGAGCAGGATCTCGGTCAGGTTGCTCACCGTCATGGCGTCGACATGGATCAGCCCGAGATTGTCCCACTCCCGCGCGCGGAACACGCCCAGCAGCGCCATCGGCGCGATCTCGGCAAAGCTGTCTGCCAACCGCCGCGAGGCCAGCCGCGTCAGCCGGACTTCCACATTGTCCTGAAACAGGTTGCGCAGCGAGCCGGCCAGGATTCGCGACAGCCGCTCGAAGACGACTTCCGCCATCGGCAGCCGCTCATAGCTGTCCGCCCGGCCATAAAGCAGCCGGCTGGCTTCCTGCTCCGCTTCCGGCTCCGGTTGCAGAGCGTCGTCCTCAAGAGCGCCCCCGCCCGAGAGAATCGAGTCGATCTCTTCCTGCGCGAGTTGTGTCGCGCTGTCGGTCCTGTTCGTTCGAGCCTGCCCGCTCATCCGCTCCTCTACTCCCGCCGGGCCATGCGACTGGCCCGCTCCTCGATCCGCCGACACCATGCCCCAACCGGGTTAACAAAGAATTGAGAACGCAATCGAAACGCAGCCGACACCGAACGTCGTCGATCCGTTACACGCCGGCGTCATTCTGTCGCGATGCGGGCGGCGTCGGATCATCGCAGCGAGCGGGCCGGACTTCTGGCGGGCATCGGGCTGGTTTTCGCGGCGTCGCTCGCGGCACGCCTGCACGGGCTCGGGGCCAAGCCGCTCTGGCTGGATGAGGTCATCACCTTCACCCGCGCCGGACGGCCGCTGCACGGCCTCGTGCTCGATTCGCTGCGCAACCACCATCTGCCGGGCTTTTTCGTGATCGAGCGCGCCGCGCTACTGCTCGCGCCGAAGGCCGCGCAGGTGGCGGCGTTGCGCCTTGTCCCGGCACTCGCCGGGGCCGCCTGCGCGGCGCTGGTCTTTGCCATCGCCTGGTCGGCCGGCGGACGGAGCGGCGCCTGGCTTGCCGGCCTGCTGATGGCCTTCGCGCCGCTGCAGGTCGCATTCGGCCAGGAAGCCCGGTCCTACACGCTGATGATGGCGCCCCTGCTGCTGGCGCTGCACGGTCTGCTCGGCCTCGTGCGCGCGCCCGATGCGCCCTCCCGCCGCCCCTGGCTGAATTTTGGTCTCGGCACCGCGGGCGCGCTGCTGGTGCTCCCGGATGCGCTTCCCTGGCTGGCGGCGGCGACGCTTGCGATACTCGCCGCCGCCCTGCCGCGGAGCCGCGACCGCATCGGGCTTCTCCGCCGCTGGATCGCGCTGAATGCCGCCCTCCTGTTGCTGGTGGCGCCGGCCTATGCCTTGTTGCTGCTGGTGCCGCCCCAGGGTCCGATGGCAGGGTTCGCCTGGATTCCGCCGCCTTCCGCATCGTTCCTGTGGGCCGACGCCGCCAGTCTCTATTTCATGCGCGACGCGACGATGGTGACGATGCGGCTGCTGCCACCCGTCCTGCCCGGGTTCGCCGCCGCAATGGCGCTACTCGCCATCCTCGGTCTCTGGCGCCTCCGGCGCGCCCGCGCCGAGGCACTGGTGCTGCTGATCGTCTGGCTTGGCCTGCCGATCGCCCTCGGCGTCGTCTCGCTCGTCCACCCGGTGATGCTGCCGCGCTACCTGCTCTGGAGCGCGCCGCCCTTCTTCGTTCTCGCCGGCCTCGGCATCGAAGCCCTGCCGCCACCTGCGAGGCTGGCGGCGCTGCCGGCCGCCGCCGCCGTGCTGCTGTTCAATCTCGCGCCCTACTACCATGCCGAAACCAAGCCCCGCTGGGATCTGGCGGCGGCCCGGCTCGCCGCGCGCGCCACGGCGGGCGACGTCATCCTGGCAAGCGACGGTGCGGCTTGGGCCATGCTCGGCCATTACGATCCCGCCCTCGCGCCGCTCGTCACCCAGCGCCGTGCGCGCGCCGCGGCGGCGCTGGCCGAGGGACGTCCGGTCTTCGCGATCTACGGGCCGGCGGGGCAGGGGGCGCAACCCTCGCCCGCCGCCTTTGCGGCGATGGCCGCAAGTCTCGGCCCGCTTTCACCGCCCCGGCGCGCCGGCTCCGAAATCGTCATCCGCCGGATCAGCCCGCCGCCCGCCGCGCGCATCGCCTGTTCGTCGGGCGCCATCTGCCGCTGATCCGAGTCAGACGCCGGCGAGTTCCGGCGCAATCCGGCGGCGCAGCCCGAATGCCAGCACGATCGAGATCACGAACAGCACGACACCCACGGCAAGTTCAACATCCCGCCCCACACGTCCGCCCGCGCCGATCAGGGCGAAGATCACGGTCTGCGGCACGAAGCCCAGCGCCGATCCGGCAAGGAACGGAAATACTTTCACGCTGGAGACGCCGGCGAGCAGGTTCAGCGCGAGATTGCTGCCCAGCGGCATCAGGCGCAGCGTGAGCGTGGCGGTGAACGGGCGCGCCGCGAGAGCGCGGTCGATCCGGGCCGCCCGATGGCCGAGCCGGGAACGCACGAAGGCTCGGCCGACCAGCCGCGCCCAGAGCAGATCGGCGGCGCAGCCGGCCAGCTGGGATGCAAGCGCCAGCGCCGTGCCCGGAATCACGCCCCAGGCGAAGCCCGCCGCAAAGCCGATCACCTGCCTCGGCATCCCGACCGCGCAGGCCAGCGCCCCCAGCGCGCCGAGTGCCAGCGCGTCACGCCAGCCGTGGCCGGGATGCGGCGCGAACAGCGCGCCGAACGGATGCAGGTGCAGCACCAGCGCCGCGCCCAGCAGCCCTCCCGCCAGCAGCGCCGGCCGGGCGAGGCGGATCACCGAGCCACCTCCAGCGAGGCCGGCGACCCGGCATCGGCCGCGCTTGCGCCCAGAACCGGCCGGCAGGCCCGCCGCTGCAACCAGGCCACGCCCGCGAGGTCGACGATCCCGACACGCAACCGGTCCCATGTCCCGTAATGCGACCGCCCGGCTACGCGCGGGCGGTGGGCAACGGGGTGCAGCACCGTCCGCCCGCCGATGCTCGCGAACAGCGCCGGCAGAAACCGGTGCATGTGGTCGAAGCGCGGCAGTCCGAGAAAGACCGAGCGCCGGAACAGCTTCAGCCCGCAGCCGCTATCGGGCACGCCGTCGTGCAGCACGCGCGCCCTGACGCCGTTGGCGATCCGCGAGGCGATCCGCTTCATCGCGCTGTCCTTGCGCCGGACGCGGCGCCCCGCCACCAGCACCGGCTCATCGGGCCGCTCTTCCTGCCAGGCGCGCTGGAGCATGTCCGGAATGTCGGCCGGATCGTTCTGCCCGTCGCCATCAATCGTGGCGATCCACACCGCGTTCGCGGCGGTCACGCCGGTGAGTATTGCCGCGCTCTGACCGAAACTCCCCGTGTGGCGCAGGACGCGAATCTCCGGCCTTTCCTTCGCCAGTGCCGCGAGCACCGCTTGGCTGTCATCGGTGCTGCCGTCGTCGACGAAGATGATCTCGTGATCGATCCCGGCCAGCGCCGTGCCGAATTCGGCCACGAGCGGCGGAATGTTCGGCGCCTCGTCGCGGACGGGGACGACGACGGCAAGCAGATGCGACGGCGGTGGTTCCATGGTCGGAGTCCCGGACAGGGTTGACGCGGGTGGATCCTGATCCGGAAATGTGAGCTCGATCTGACAAACGCGGGGTCGCGATTTTCAAATTGTATCCTGGTCCGCGCGCCATCGCGGGCATTGCGCCACGCAATAAGGTTCCATAATATTTCTTCTGCGACATTCAGACCAGCGCCGAGACAAGCCAGGGACAGCGACCGGTGCCGCCGTCCCTGGCTGAACTCCTGTTACAGCGCCCCTGTCACGGTGGACAATGCGCCGGTGACCGGCGCAAGCGGACTCGTGCTGCCCCCTGTCGCGCCGGACAACGTGCCCGTAACCGTCGATACCGTCGTGGTCACCGGCGCCAGTGGGCTCGAACCGCCCGCCGCGCCTGACAGCGTGCCCGTGATGGTCGATACCGTGCTGGTGACCGGCGCCAGCGGATTGCCTGTTCCGGTCGGCAGCGTTCCGATCGGCAGCGTTCCGGTCGACCCTGTCGGCAACGTGCCGGTCGCCGTGTCGAGAATGGTGCCGGCCGAGCCGGTCAGGTTTGTGAGCGTCTGGGTCAGCGTCGCCCCGCCCGGATTGCTCGTGCCGCCGATCGCGTTGCCCGCCGTCACCAGCGCCCCCTTCAGCGTGCCACCCAGCACGGGCACGCTGCCAGTGCTGTTTGCCACCGTGTTGACCACGCCGCCGACATTGCTGCCGACGCTCTTGTTCGACGTCGCCAGAAGCGTCGAAACCACCGGCAGCGTCGAGGTGCTGAGCGATCCGGCCTTGAGCTGGACCACCTGGCCGTTCGACAGCACACCAACCTGGATCGGGGAATTCGCCTGTGGCGTCGTGCTCAGCACATTGGCGCTGATCAGCGGCTTGACGCTGGACGAGTTCGTCGAGGTATTCAGGACCGAAACCTTGGCGAGCGCATTGGTGACAGGGCTGAGGAAGCTTGTGACGCCCGCCGCACCTGCCGCACCGGTTGCGCCCGTTGCACCCGTAGCGCCCGTAGCGCCCGTAGCGCCCGTAGCGCCCGTAGCACCTGTTGCGCCCGTAGCACCAGTTGCTCCGGTCGCACCCGTGGCGCCCGCCGAGCCCGTCGCCCCCGCCGAGCCTGTAGCCCCCGTCGAGCTACCCGTCGAGCCACCCGCCGTGCTTCCGCCCGCCGTGCCTCCCCCGCTGGATTTCGCTCCGGATGAACCTCCTCCGGTAACCGCGCCGGACACAGGGGTCACCGAAGGGCTGGAGCCGCATCCGGCGAGCGCCAGAACCGAACCCAAACCCAGGACATACAGTGTCGTGGCCAACACTTTCTTACGGAACGCCTTTGACATGAAAGCTCCACCTGCAAGTTGCAATGATTATTTTCGTCCGCTCAACCCTGGGGAAATCCGAGGATGAATGGCGATGGCAGTAACCTTTCATTAACATTGTAACGAAATACGATGTATTAATATTTTTTTAGATCATAATGTCTAAATCTTTATTCAAAATGAATCCGAATCGATCCGCCCCGCCGCCTCGGCACCTTCTCTCTCCCGGGATGCCGATCCAAATGGCTGTCTGCCGAACGCCAGAGAGCCAAATTGACGGTGTCTCGCCCCTCGAAAGACGTGCGCGAAGAAATGGTTGCTCAAGTCAACAATTCATGGCATTATTAATTATGGATAACGCAATGGATGGCGTCCGCGCGTTCAACCGTTTCTTCACCCGTTTCGTCGGCGCGCTCGACACCCGGTTCCTCGGCACCGAACTCACCCTCGGCGAAGCCCGGCTGCTCTATGAAATCGCCCAGGCGGAAGCGCCGCTGGCCGCCGACCTGCGCGCGGCCCTCGGCGTCAACGCCGGCCATGTCAGCCGCGTGCTGCGCCGCTTCGAGGAGCGCGGCTGGATCACCCGCAGCCCGGCCGCCGGCGATGCCCGACGCCGACCAATCGCGCTCACGCCCGCGGGGCGCGACGTCTTCGCCGATCTCGACAGCCGCCAGCGCAACGCCGTCGCCACCACGCTCGACGGCCTCGCCCCCGCCCAGCAGCGCGACCTGGTCGGCGCCCTCACCCTCGCCCGCATCCTGCTCGGCGACCCTTCGACCCGCCGCTTCGCCCTGCGCCCCTTCCGGCCCGGCGACATGGGGCAGATCGCCGCGCGGCAATCCCTCATCTATCGCGAGACCTATGGCTGGGGCCGGCAGATCGAGGTGATCGAGGGCGAGGTCACCTCCGCCTTCCTGCGCAACTTCAAGCCCGGGCGCGAACAGTGCTGGATCGCCGAGATGGAGGGCGTCATGGCCGGCTCGGTCTTCCTCACCGACGAGGGCGACGGGCTCAGCCGCCTGCGCCTGCTCTATGTCGAGCCCTTCGCCCGCCGCCTCGGCATCGGCAACGCCCTGGTCTCGGCCTGCGTCGGCTTCGCCCGCGAGACCGGCTACCGGCGGATGACGCTATGGACCCACACCGTGCTTGAAAGCGCCCGCCGCATCTACGCCGCGCACGGGTTCCGCATCGTCGATGTCCATACCCACGAGGAGTTCGACAAGCCGGTCCAGAGCGAAACCTGGGAGCTCGACCTCGCCGCCGGCTGACCCGCTCCGCCTCAGGTGGCCGCGCCGGCCCGCCGCATGCCCGGATACTCCGGCTCGACGACGAACGGATACGGCCCCGGCAGATCGCCCACGCTGTCGAGCATCGCCGTCAGCCCCTCCGGCTCGGTCCAGCGCAGCAGGAAAATGCCGCCCGGCTCCAGATGGAAATAGGCCCGCGCCTTCGGATCGAAGGTGATCTCGCTCTGGTGCCCCGCGGCGGCCGGCACGCTCAGCAGCATCGTGCCGCCATGCGCGGCATGGATCGCGCGGTGATGATGCCCCGAGAGAATGGCCGCGACATTTCCGTGCGCCGCCGCCCGCGCCAGCAGCGCCTCGGACGAGCGCAGCATGATGCTGTCCATCGCCGCCACCCCGGTGATGACCGGCGGATGATGCAGCCCGATCAGCACCTTGCGTCCCGCCGCCGCCTCCAGCGCCGCATCCAGAAACGCGAGCCGTTGCGGGCACAGCTCGCCATGCCCCGCCCCCGGCACCACGCTGTCGAGCATGATCAGCCGGAACGGGCCGATATCGGCGGAATACTGCACGAAGTCCGGATCCGCCGTCACCCCCGGCAAATGGCCCAGCGCCGCGCGGAACGCCTCGCGCCGGTCGTGGTTGCCGGGCACCACATAGACCGGGCATGGCAGCTTGCGGTCGAGCAGCCGGTTCAGCTCCTCATATTCGTCGTCCCGCCCGCAATCCACGAGATCGCCGGTGATGACGATCGCCTCCGGCGCCGGATCCAGCGTCGCCACCCGGCGCAGCACGCGCTCGGCCATCATGTTGGTCTCGACCACGCGGTTGGCCGGCCGGCCGACCGGGCGGACATGCAGGTCGGAAATATGGGCAATCAGCAAGAGTCACCTCGAAGAGTGGCAAGGGCCTCGTCGCGCAGCGACGGGTCGCCCAGGATCAGCACGGTCCCGTCGGTCTCGGCGTCGAGCCGCAGCGCCCGGCCCGACCAGTCGCACATCGCCCCGCCCGCCGCCTCGACGATCGGCACCGACGCCGCCCAGTCCCACGGCTTGTGCCCGGCCTCGGCGATGATGTCGATCGCGCCGAGCGCCAGCAGTCCCGCGGCATAGGCATTGTCGCCCCACGACACCCGGCGGCAGGCCCGGCCGAGCCGGTCGAACGCCACGCGCTGCGCCGGCGCGAACCATTCCGGCCCGGTGCAGGAGAGTTCCGCCTCGCCCAGCGCCGCGCGCCGCCGGCAGCCCGGCACCCCGCCGAACGGGCCGCTGAACTCGATCTGCCCGCCGGCCGCCAGCCACCGCTCGCCGGTCATCGGCTGGTCGATCAGCCCGAGCACCGGCACGCCGTCCTCGACCAGGCCGATCAGCGTCACGAAACTCGCCCGCCCGGTGATGAATTCCCGCGTCCCGTCGATCGGGTCGATCACCCAGTTGAACCGCCCGCGCCGGTCGTCGCCGAATTCCTCGCCGATCACCCCGAACCCCGGCGTGTGCCGCGCCAGCGCCGCGCGCATCGCCGTCTCCGCCGCCCGGTCCGCCGCCGTCACCGGGCTCGCATCCGCCTTGTCGTCGGCACCCACGCCGGCGCGGAAATACGGGCGGATCGCCGCCCGCGCGGCCTCCGCCGCGGCCTTCGCCGCCTCGATCGCGCCCTCGGGGATCATCCGGCGGCCAGCACCCGCGGCGCCTCCCCGTCCCACCAGATCGAAACCCGGCTGCCCTGTGCCACAGCGCCAGCCTCCGCACTCGGCATCGCCGCCGCGAGACTGAAGCCGCCATCCACCTCGATGCGGATCGACGTCAGCGCGCCGAAGAAAACCCGCGAGGCGACCACCCCCTCCAGCAACGCCTCCGCCGCCCCCGGCGGGCCGAGCCGCACCGTCTCCGGCCGCAGCAGCACATGCACGTCCGACCCCGCCGCCAGCCCGCGCGCCCGCGCCGCGGGCACCGCCCGCCCGCACAGCTCGACCAGCCCGGCCTCGGCGTCCCGCACCCGGCCGCGCAGTTCCGCCGCGGCGCCGACGAACCGCGCGACGAAGATGTTCGCCGGCTCGCCATAGATCTCCGCCGGCGTCCCCGCCTGGGCGATCCGTCCCTCCTGCATCACCACCACCCGGTCGGAGATCGACAGCGCCTCCTCCTGGTCATGGGTGACGAACAGCGTCGTCACCCCGGTCTCCTGCTGGATGCGGCGGATCTCGTCGCGCAGCTGCACCCGCACCTTGGCGTCGAGCGCGGACAGCGGTTCGTCGAGCAGCAGCAGCGCCGGGCGGATCGCCAGCGCCCGCGCCAACGCCACCCGCTGCTGCTGGCCGCCGGAGAGCTGGTGCGGATATTTCCGCGCGTGCTCGGCCAGCCCCACCAGCGCCAGCAACTCCGCCGCCCGCGCCTGCTGCGCCGCCGGCGTCTCCCGCCGCACCTTCAGCCCGAAGCGGACATTCTCCTCCGCCGTCATGTTCGGGAACAGCGAATAGGCCTGGAACACCATGCCCATGTTGCGCCGCGCCGCCGGCAGGGCGGTGATGTCGCTCCCCGCCAGCACCACCCGCCCGCCATCCGGCCGCTCGAACCCGGCGACGATGCGCAGCAGCGTCGTCTTGCCGCAGCCCGAGGGCCCGAGCAGCGAGACGAACTCCCCCTGCCCCAGCGCGAGGTCGATCCCGTGCAGCACGGTCTTGCCGCCATAGCGCTTCACCGCGCCGTCGATTTCCAGATGCGGCATCAGCGCGCCCCTCCGATCTGCACGCTGCGCCCGCCCCGGCCCGAGACCAGCACGCCGAGCATCGCCAGCCAGGTGATCAGGAAGCTCAGCAGCGTCAGCGCCGAGGCCTGCGTCGCCGAAGTCTGGCCGACATAGTTGATATAGACGGCGAAAGTGTTGAACAGCAGGATGTTGGCGAAGGTGAACTCGCCCATCACGATGGCGATCGTCAGCAGCGCCGCGCCCAGCAGCGCCGTCGTCAGGTTCGGCACCACGACGCGGAAGATCAGCGTCCCCCAGCCGGCGCCGAGGCTCTGCGACGCCTCGGTCATGGTGCGCAGGTCGAGCACGCGCATGCCGAGATCGAGCGCGCGATAGGTATAGGGCAATGCGAGGATCACGTAGGGTATCACCAGATAATTGGGGGTGCCGACCAGCCAGTCCGGCCCCGTGTAGAGCGCCGTCATCCCGGCGACCAGCGCGATCGGCGGCACCACGAAGGGCAGCACCGAGATGAAATCGAACACCGGCCGCAGCCGCGGCACCCGCAGGTTCAGCCAGAACACCGCCGGCACCAGCACGATGAGCCCGAGCAGGATCGTCTCCACCGCCAGCCGCACCGAGAGGAACAGGCTCTGCCAGAGCTTCGGCTGGTGGAACAGCGCCACATAGGCGGCGAACCCGTAGCGCGAGCCGCCTTCCCACAGGCTGAACGCGCCCGTCGCGAGCAGCGGGACCAGGAAATACAGGCCGAGCAGCCCGAGCCAGGCCTCCGGCAGCAACCGTCCGAGCACGCCCCTCATCGCCGCCCCCAACGGCCGATCCGCCGCGCTGCCAGCGCATAGACGCCCATCACCGCGACCATCACCACGATCATCCCGAGTGCCAGCGCCGCCCCGGTCTGCTGCGAGATCATCACATTGCCCGACAGCACGTTGCTGATCTCCACCGGCACCAGCGCGACGATCCCCGAGGTCAGCGCATAGGGCGTCGCATAGGCCGAGAAGGCGTTGCCGAACAGCAGGATGAACGCCGAGAGCAGCGAGGGGAGCAAAATCGGCAACCCGACATGCCGCCAGTAATCGAAGGCGGAGGCGCCGAGATTCTCCGCCGCCTCCCGCCACTCCCGCCGCAGCGCCTCCAGCGCCGGGGTGAACACGATGATCATCAGCGGGATCTGGAAATAGGCATAGACCAGCACGAGGCCCGGCAGCGAATACAGGCTGAATCCCATGCCGTAGAGATCGACCCCGACCGATTTCAGCCACACCGTGATGATGCCGAGGCTGCCCAGCGTCGCGATGAAGGCGAAGGCCAGCGGCACGCCGGCGAAATTCGCCGCCACCGCGCTGAAGCTCGTCACCAGCGAGCGGACGCCCCGCGGCATGCCCGGCCGCAGCACCAGGTAGGCGGCGATCCCGCCGGCGATCACGCCGACCAGCGCCGCCAGCGCCGACAGCACGAGCGAGTTGCGGAACGCGACCACCGTCTGCCCCTGGCCCAGCGCAGCGACATATTTCAGCGTCAGCCCGTGCTTGCCCGAGAACGCCTCCGCCAGCAGCATCAGCGTCGGCAGCACGAGGAAGGCGATCACGTAAACGACGAGCGGGCCGACGAAGGCGAGCGTCAGCCCGCCGCCCTCGCCGGCCTTGAACCGGAAACTCACGCCTTGACGAGCTTCGTCCAGTTGGCCGCCAGCAGCTGCTGCGCCTTCTTCGTCTGCGCGTCGTTGGCGAACACCGCCTCGCCATACGGCTTGGCCGGCGGCAGTTCCGCCATCAGCGATTTCGGAATGGCCCCCGCCTTCGCCATCGCCGAGAACCGCGCCGGATGGGCGAAGCCCTTGAGATAGAGAAGCTGCCCCTCGTCGGAATAGATGAACTCCTGCCACAGCTCGGCCGCCTTCGGGTGCGGCGCGAACTTGCTGATCGCCTGGCAGTAGAACGCGCCATACGGCGTCGCCCCCTCGGGAATGACCGTGTCGATCGGCGTCATCCCCTTCGCCTTCTTCGCCTGGGCGAGGTTCAGGTAATCCCAGTTGATCACCACCGGCGTCTGGCCAGAGACGAGGCTCGCCGCCGTCGCGGCCGAGGGGTTGAAATTGCCGCGCTTGGCGAGATCGGCGAAGAACTCGATGCCCGGCATGATGTTGTCGAGCGAGCCGCCATTGGCGAGTGCGGCCGCCACCACCGCGGCGAACGCCGCCCCGGCGCCGAGCGGGCTGCCGTTCAGCGCGACCATGCCCTTGAATTCCGGCTTCTTCAGGTCGGCCCAGTCATGCGGCACCGCCTTCGAGACCGAGCGGTTGATGCCGAACGACACCAGGCCGAAATAGTCGCCGTACCACAGCCCGTTCGGGTCCTTCATCGAGGCCGGAATGCTGTCCCAGGTCGCGACCTTGTAGGGCCGGAACAGCCCTTCCTGCGCGCCGTTCAGCGCGAAGGCCGGCCCGACATCGACTACGTCCGGCCCGCGCGACTGGTGCTTGAGCGAGCGGATCGACTGCAATTCCTGCGCCGAGCTGTCATCCGGCGCCGCGTTGTGGATGGTGATCCCGTATTTCTTCTGGAACGTCGCGATGATCTCGCCGTAATTCGCCCAGTCCGGCGGCAGCGCGATGGTGTTGAGCTGCCCCTCGTGCTTCGCGGCGCTCACCAGCGCGGGCGATGCGGCGCGGCCCGCGGCGGGCAGCAGGCCCGCGCCGAGCCCGGCGCCGGCGAGTTTGAGGAATGTGCGGCGCGGCGATGAGATCAGGTCGGCCATGTCTTTCTTCCTTGCTTCCTTACGTCCTCGACCGGCCCGCGCCCAAGCGCGCTGCCGATGCGGCGGCGACCATATAACCCGAGGCGACGGCCCCGCCCATAATGTCCGGCCGCCGCGAGGGGCGGCCGGATGTGAAGGTTTCGTGAAACG
The DNA here is from genome assembly GCF_000724705.2 of Acidiphilium sp. JA12-A1. Taxonomy (NCBI): domain Bacteria; kingdom Pseudomonadati; phylum Pseudomonadota; class Alphaproteobacteria; order Acetobacterales; family Acidocellaceae; genus Acidiphilium; species Acidiphilium sp. JA12-A1. The sequence goes on along the minus strand of NZ_JFHO01000091.1, from coordinate 11,432 downwards.
AGAAGCGTCAGAACACGATACCGGCGGCGAGCACGCCCATCACCTGGTTGCGGTCGGTCCCGCTGTTGCCGAAACCACCGCCGACAGCCGGCGTGCCAAGATCGGTCAGGTGCAGCAAGCCCACCTCGCCGCGGACGAAGAAGTGCCCCTTGATCCAGGACGGGGTGACGCCGATGCCGAAGCCGGACGAGTTGGCGTTCAGATACCAGGCCTGCGGCCCGATATTCTTGTAGTAGAACACCATGCTGCCGAGCGACCAGGGCGACTTGCCGAACTGGTAATTGGTGATGACCTCGGCGCCGAAATTGCTGGTGAACTTGTTGAGTCCAAGCCGGCTGTTCGGCTTGGAATAGACATACTGCACCTCGGGCACCACGTTCAGGTTGCCGTGGGTGTAGGAATAGTAAGCGCCATACATGTCCGAATTTTCGTAGGCCGGATTGTAGGCGTTATAGCCATAGCCGGTGAAGCTGTTGGCATAGGCCGTGCTGGTCGAGCCATAGGCATGGGTGTTCGGCCCGGTAAAGCCGACATTCTGGGTGCCGTAGAAGGACAGCGCGTTGTTGCTGTCGAACGAATAGGTCACCAGCTCCTGGAACGTGTTGAACACCCCGGTATCGAAACCGTCGCCGAAGGTCAGCGTGGCCGACAGCTTGCCATAGGTGTAGCTAGCCTGCACGCCGCGGCTCGACGAGTTCTCGACGTAGTAGAGCGGCGAGTCGATCAGGTTGGCGTTCTTCCAGTCGGTCGAGGATTCCCAGCCTTCCGTCGAATACACCTGGCCGACCGAGATGTTGAAATTCGCCGTCGGCGCCCAGGTGACGTAGGCGGCATAGACCGGCCCGAGCGAGAAGGTATGGGCGTTCATCGCCTGAGGCTGCACGCCGAAATACAGCGAGTCGTCCGGCTTGACGTCGAGGGTGAACTGGATCGGACCGGAGGATTTCGTCACCGTCAGTTCGAGAACCCGCGCCTCGGCCCCGGCGGACTTCTGGTTGCCCAGAATGCTGCTCGTGCCGGCGCCGGAAATGCCGTAGAAAAATCCGTCGAACCCGCCGCTCACATCGAGCGTGCCGAGCGGCCCGGCCTCGAATTTCTGCGGCGACGGCAGGTTCATCGCGAAGGCCGGCGATGCGAAGGCCATCAGCGCCAGCACGCTGGCTCCGGCGAGAAGCTTCCGGTCGATCAGTCTTTTCGTTCTCATTGCACTACCCTGTTGTTGTTGGAAAATCTTCGGTCTCTGTCGTGACTGGCATTGCGCCGAGCGGCGGCGCGCGTCGCAGATGCGCATCGCAACGGCATCTCGCCGGGCACAACCATTCTCCCTCCCGAAACCAGGTCATCGGGCTGTCGGCCGAATGGCAGTTCCACCGCTCAAGGAAACGATTTTCGCAAGACGTCCATGTTCGCAAAACCCCGCGCCACCAGCCATGAAACACCGCCGTGCACGAGAGACGGAAATCCTGCGGCTCTCACCTCCAACGTCAATCCCTGTTCATTTTCTTCCGCGATTATTCGATCTTTTCGCAATTGTATAAATTCTACGTGTACATCGTCACGTCTTGAATCGAATCGCTGTTTCGCTTGTTCAGATCCGACATTTCCTCCCCGCGCGACAAAATGCCGCGCCGCAAAATTTCGTTCCCAAAGCGAAACGAGTCCCGATCGCGCGGCGTCGGCCGTCGCACCCGTCATTATTCCGCTTCCCGATTTTCCTGAAATTTCCAGCAATTCCGCGATGATGTCAAACCGTCGCGGGCCTTTCCGGCGTCGTCGCGGGTTGACCGCCCCCCGCTTTGCGTCGATCATCGGCGGGATGAACGAGCTCAAGTCCTACTTCCTGCTCGCCATCGCGATCGCGTGCGAGGTGGCGGGAACGTCGTTCCTGAAGGCCTCCGACGGCTTCACCCTGCCGGTCCAGACGATCGGCACGCTGATGTTGTACGCAGCCGCCTTCTACCTCCTTGCGATCATCGTCAGGACGATGCCGATCGGCGTCGTCTACGCAATCTGGAGCGGCGCGGGCATCGTGCTCATCAGCGCCGTCGGCTGGCTCCGGTTCGGACAGTCGCTGTCCCCCGCCACGATGTTCGGCATCGCCGTCATCGCCGCCGGCGTCGTCATCGTGAATCTCTCCTCGGCCGCGCCGCCCCACTGAAGGGTGCGCCGCACAAACGGAACCATGCAAGCCCGGCGTCGGTTCCATGCAAGACAGTCCGTCGTCTATCATACGCTATACGCATGAAAGAACGATGAAAAATTCCAGGGACAGGGCAGGGACAGGCCGGTCGCGGGACCGCAACAGGGACTTTCAACGGAGCAGAGGAAAACAATGAAAAAATACACAATCGGCGCAGCGCTGGCGTCAATCACGATGAGTCTGGGCATCGCCCACGCGGCGGTTCCCGCCTCGTGCAAGACGATCCGCATGGCCAATATCGGCTGGACCGACAATGTGGTCCAGAACGCGGTCTTCTCGACGGTCGCCCAGGCGCTCGGCTACAAGACCGACATCAACCTCTACTCGCTGGAGGTGATGTATGCCGGTCTCAGCAACGGCAAGATCGACGTCTTCCTCGACAACTGGACACCGTCGCAGAACCCGACCACCACGCCCTACGAGAAGAAGCACGAGATCGACGTCATCGGCCCCGACCTCAAGCACGCCAAATACACGCTCGTGGTGCCGCACTACCTCTACGAGAAGGGCCTGAAGACCTTCGCCGACATCCACAAGTTCGCCAAGGAACTGAACTACAAGATCTACGGCATCGAGCCGGGCAACGACGGCAACCTGCATATCCTCGCCATGATCAAGGCGAACAAGTTCGACCTCGGCAAGTTCCATCTCGTGCAGTCGAGCGAGGCCGGCATGCTCGCCGAGGTCGCCCGCAAATACCCGAAGAAGAAGGACATCGTCTTCCTCGGCTGGGAACCCGAGCCGATGAACGTCGAGTTCCACATCAACTACCTCACCGGCGGCCGGGACTATTTCGGTCCTCACAAAGGCGAGGCGACGCTCTACATCAACACGCGCCACAACTACGCCAAGGACTGCCCGAATGTCGGCGTCCTGCTGCACCATTTCTACCTGTCGGTCGGCGACGAGAACAAGATGATGTACGACGTCCAGGTCAAGCATCAGGAGGCCCCCGCCGTCGCCGCCGCCTGGCTGAAGGCGCATCCCGCCTGGGTCAAGAAAACCCTCGACGGCGTCACCACGGTCGACGGCAAGCCGGGCGCGGCGGCGGTGCTCGCCAGCCTGAAGTCGGACTGAAACGGGTGAACCTCCGGCGCGCGGCGGCCCTCCACCGCGCGCCGGATCACGGAGGCTGACCGATGAACGGGCTAGATGGCGTCCAGCACTGGATCGTCCACCATGTCATCCCCCTCGGGGCATGGGCGACGGCGGCGATCGACGCGCTGAAAAACAACTTCCAGGGATTCTTCAACGTCCTTTCGGATGTGCTGGGTTTCCTGCTCGACAACACGACCGGCGCGCTCAACTGGGTCTCGCCGCTCATCCTGATCGTGATCTTTGCCGGACTGACCTGGTATTTCAAGAAATCCTGGAAGCTCGCGCTGTTCGTGCTGATCGCGCTCACCTTCGTGCTCAACCAGGGCTACTGGGGCCGGACGATCGAGACGCTCTCGCTGGTCGCCTACGCCACCCTCGCCTGCATGCTGATCGGCGTGCCGCTCGGCGTCGCCGCCGCGCACCACCCGACGCTCTACCGAATCCTGCGCCCCGTGCTGGACCTGATGCAGACGCTGCCCACCTTCGTCTACCTGATCCCGACGCTGGTGCTCTTCGGCCTCGGCAGCGTGCCCGGCCTGATCTCGACGGTCGTCTTCGTGGTGCCCACCCCGGTCCGCCTCACCTATGTCGGCATCGTCAACGTCCCCCGCCCGCTGATCGAGGCGGGCCAGGCCTTCGGCGCCTCGCCCTGGGAACTGCTCTGGAAGGTCGAGATCCCGGCGGCCATGCCGACGATCCTCGCCGGTCTCACCCAGGTCATCATGCTGAGCCTGTCGATGGTGGTCATCGCCGCGCTGGTCGGCGCCGGCGGTCTCGGCGAACCCGTGGTCGAGGCCATGGAAACCGTGCAGATCGGCCGGGGCTTCACCTCCGGTCTCGCCATCGTCATCGTGGCGGTCATCCTCGATCGGGTGTTCCGGCCGGAGCGCGAAAACGCATGAGCACCGAATTCGCAGCGCGTTTCGAGAATGTCGACATTCTCTTCCCGCCCGCCGAGGGCCGTGCCGGCCGCACCCGGCTCGCCGCCGCCACCGCCATGCTCGATGCCGGCAAGACCCGCGCCGACATCATCGAGTCCACCGGCGTCGTCGTCGGCGCCGCCGATGTGAATCTCGAGATCGCGAAAGGCGAGATCTTCGTCATCATGGGCCTGTCCGGCTCGGGCAAGACCACCGTGCTGCGCGCGGTCAACGGCCTGAACCGGATTTCCCGCGGCCGCATCCTGATCCGCCATGGCGACCAGACGGTCGACATGACCAACCCCGCCCCGGCCGCGCTGCGCGCCCTGCGCAACCGCGCGGTCTCGATGGTCTTCCAGCAATTCGCCCTGCTGCCCTGGCGCACCGTCCGCCGCAATGTCGAACTCGGCCTCGAACTGCGCCGCACCGGCGCCGCCGAAACCCGCGAGGCGGTCGACCGCTGGCTCGATCTCGTCGGCCTGCTGCCCTGGGCGGAGAAACACGCGCACGAGCTTTCGGGCGGCATGCAGCAGCGCGTCGGCCTCGCCCGCGCCCTCGTCACCGACCCCGACATCCTGCTGATGGACGAGCCCTTCTCCGCGCTCGACCCGCTGATCCGCAACAAGCTGCAGGACGAGCTGCTCTCCCTGCAGCAGAGCATGCACAAGACGATCATCTTCGTCACCCACGATCTCGACGAGGCGCTGAAACTCGGCAACCGCATCGCGATCATGAAGGACGGCCGGGTGATCCAGGTCGGCGCGCCGGAAGACATCGTGCTGCGTCCCGCCACCGACTATGTCGCCGAATTCGTCCGCCACATGAACCCGCTCACCGCCATCCGCGCCGCCTCGCTGATGCGCCCGCTCGATACCGGGGACGATGCCCAGGGTGCCCAATTCAGCTTCACCGACGACCGCTCGCACTACCGCCTCTCGCTCCGCCCCGACGGCACGCTGGACGGTCTTTCCTGCAACGGCGCGGCGATCGCCGTCCATCCGGTCGATGGCGAAACCGCGACACCGGAAGGTGCCGTCGGCATCGTCGAGACCACGCATCTGCTGAAGGATGTCGTCGAGCAGCGCCAGCGCAGCGGCCATCCCGTGCTGGTCGCCGAAGACGGCTGCATCGTCGGCTGGTGCGGCGCCAACGAGGTGCTCGACGCCCTCACCCATGCCGGCCGCGCCACGATGACCGACGCGAGCCCCACCCCCGCCCTCGCCCCCAGCTGAACCGGAGCCCTGCCATGACAGGCGAACCCCGCCGCAACTTCATCGCCGGCGGCCCGTGGTCGCGCGCCGGCCTCGCGCGTTTCGAAACCCGCAACCCCGCCACCGGCGGCGTGCTGGCCGAGATCGAGATCGCCGACGCCGAAACCGTCGCCGCCGCCGTCGCCGCCGCGCGCGAGGCCCAGCGCGCCTGGGCCGCCACCCCCGCGGCGGCACGCGGGCGCATCCTGCTGCGCGCCGCGTCGATATTGCGGGAACGCAACGACGAACTCGCCCGCACCGAAACGCTCGATACCGGCCGCCCGATCGCCGAAACCAGCGTTGTCGATGTCATTTCCGGCGCCGAATGCCTCGAATATTTCGGCGGTCTCGCCGCCTCGATCACCGGCGAGTCGGTCGATCTCGGGCCCGCCGCCTTCGGCTACACCAGGCGCGAGCCGCTCGGCGTCGTCGCCGCGATCGGCGCCTGGAACTACCCGCTGCAGATCGCCTGCTGGAAATCCGCCCCCGCCCTCGCCTGCGGCAACGCGGTGATCTTCAAGCCCGCGCCGCAAACCCCGCTGACCGCGTTCGAACTCGCCGCGATCTACCGCGAGGCCGGCCTGCCGGACGGGCTGTTCAACGTCGTCAACGGCTTCGGCGAAACCGGCCTCGCCCTCGTCCGCCACCCCGACGTCGCGAAAATCTCGCTCACCGGCTCGGTCCCCACCGGCAAAGCCGTCGCCGCCGAAGCCGCGGCCAGCCTCAAGCGCGTCACCCTCGAACTCGGCGGCAAATCCCCGCTCATCGTCTGCGCCGATGCCGATCTCGACAGCGCCGCCGCCGCCGCGATGCTGGCGAATTTCTACTCCTCCGGCGAAATCTGCTCGAACGGCACGCGCGTCTTCGTCCACCGCTCGGTGCACGACCGTTTCGTCGAAGCCCTCGCCACCCGCGCCCAGCGCCTCGTCATCGGCGATCCGCTCGATCCCGCCACCGAGATCGGCGCGCTGATCTCGCCCGAACACGCCGACCGCGTCATGGGCTTCATCGAGGCCGGCCTTCGCGAGGGCGCGCGCCTCGTCTGCGGCGGAAAGCGCCGCACCGAGGGCGTTCCCGCCGGCAACACCTTCATCGAACCCACCATCTTCGCCGGCTGCGCCGATGGCATGACGATCGCGCGCGAGGAAATCTTCGGCCCCGTGATGTCGGTCCTCGCCTTCGACGACGAGGACGACGCCATCGCCCGCGCCAACGCCACCCCCTACGGCCTCGCCGCCGCCGTCTTCACCCGCGATCTCGCCCGCGCCCACACGCTCGTCGCCCGCCTTGAAGCCGGCACCTGCTGGATCAATCATTACAACATCACACCGATCGAGCTTCCCTTCGGCGGCATGAAGCAGTCCGGCTACGGCCGCGAGAACAGCCGCGCCGCGATCGACGCCTATACCGAGATCAAGAGCGTCTACGTCGCCCTTGCGCCCGTGGACTCCCCTTACTGACGAGGCGTTAGAAAATGCCCAGCGAATACGACTACATCATCGTCGGCGCCGGTTCCGCCGGCTGCGCGATGGCGAACCGCCTCACCGAGGATGGCAGCGCCACCGTGCTGCTGCTCGAATTCGGCGGCTCCGACCGCTCGCCCTTCATCCAGATGCCGAGCGCGCTGTCGATCCCGATGAACACCAGGAAGTACGACTGGGGCTATCACAGCGAGCCCGAGCCGCATCTCGGCGGGCGGCGGATGCACACGCCGCGCGGCAAGGTGCTCGGCGGCTCCTCCTCGATCAACGGCCTCGTCTACATCCGCGGCAACGCGATGGATTTCGAGCACTGGGAGGAAATGGGCGCGCGCGGCTGGGGCTGGCGCGACGTGCTGCCCTATTTCCGCCGCGCCGAAACCCGTGCCGAGGGCGGCGACGCCTATCGCGGCGATTCCGGCCCGCTGCACACCAGCTACGGCCGCCTCGCCAACCCGCTCTACCGCGCCTTCATCGAGGCCGGGCGTCAGGCCGGCTACCCCGTCACCGACGATGTCAACGGCTACCAGCAGGAAGGCTTCGGCCGGATGGACATGACCGTCCATCGCGGCCGCCGCTGGAGCACGGCGAACGCCTATCTGCGGCCGATCCGCAACCGCCCCAACCTCACCCTGCACGCGCGCAGCCTGGTCTCGCACATCGTCTTCGCCGGCAAGGCGGCCAGCGGTGTCGCCTATCGCCGCTTCGGGCAGGACATCGTCGCCCGCGCCCGCCGCGAGGTGATCCTCGCCGCCGGCGCCATCAACTCGCCGCAACTGCTCAAGCGGTCCGGCATCGGCCCCGCCGCCGAACTCGCCGCGCTCGGCATCGACGTCGTGGCCGACCGTCCCGGTGTCGGCGAGAACCTGCAGGACCACCTCGAATTCTACTTCCAGGTCGCCTGCACCCGGCCGATCACGCTGTATTCGGCGATGAACCCGCTCGCCAAGGCGATGATCGGCCTGCGCTGGCTGCTGTTCCACGACGGTCTCGGCGCCACCAACCATTTCGAGAGCTGCGGCTTCATCCGCTCGCGCCCCGGCGTCGAATACCCCGACATCCAGTATCACTTCCTCCCCGTCGCCATCCGCTACGATGGCCGCGCCCACGCCACCCAGCACGGCTTCCAGGCCCATGTCGGCCCGATGCGCTCGAACAGCCGCGGCTGGGTCCGCCTGCGCGACCGCAATCCGGCGACCCCGCCGCGGATCTTCTTCAACTACATGAGCGAGAAGCAGGACTGGGCGGACATGCGCGCCTGCGTGCGCCTCACCCGCGAGATCTTCGCGCAGGAGGCCTTCGCTCCCTTTCGCGGCGCCGAAATCGCCCCTGGCGCCGATGTCACCACCGATGCGGAGATCGACGCCTTCATCCGCGGCGCCGTCGAAAGCGCCTACCACCCCAGCGGCACCTGCCGCATGGGCGATGCCGCCGATCCGCTCGCGGTGGTCGATCCCGAAACCCGCGTCATCGGCGTCGAGCGCCTGCGCGTCGCCGATTCCTCGATCATGCCGCGCATCACCAACGGCAATCTCAACGCGCCCACCATCATGATCGGCGAGAAGGCGGCCGACCACATCCGCGGCCGCGACCCGCTGCCGCCGAGCAACGCGCCGTTCCATCGCGCCGAACGCTGGCAAACCGCCCAGCGCTGACAGCCGGTGAGCGGCACGGCGGAAATGATCAGACGCATGTCGCTTCGATACAACCCCGGCGGCGTATCGCGCGATGTGCGGCGCGGTCCGGCATGGCATTGTCACTGCCGACAGGAGTTTTGAATGCAGCGTTTTTCCGCCCTTGCCCTCATCAGGCGCGCGCTCGACGGCCAGGCCGGCTGGCAGGCCCAGTGGCGCGATGCCGCCCCGAAGCCCGGCTATGACGCGGTCATCATCGGCGGCGGCGGCCACGGCCTCGGCACCGCCTACTACCTCGCCCGCAAGCACGGCATGCGCAACATCGCCGTGCTGGAAAAGGGCTGGATCGGCGGCGGCAACACCGGCCGCAACACCACCATCATCCGCTCGAACTACCTGTTCGACGAAAGCGCCGCACTCTACGACCACGCGCTGAAACTCTGGGAAGGCCTCTCGGCCGACCTGAACTACAACGTCATGTTCTCGCAGCGCGGCGTGCTGATGCTCGCCCACAACGTGCACGACGAACAGGTCTTCCGCCGCCACGTCCATGCCAACCGCCTCAACGGCGTCGACAACGAATGGCTCACCCCCGAACAGGCGAAGGCCTTCTGCCCGCCGCTGAACATCGCCCCCGGCATGCGCCACGCGGTCACCGGCGGCGCGCTGCAGCGGCGCGGCGGCACGGCGCGGCACGATGCCGTCGCCTGGGGCTATGCCCGCGCCGCCAGCGCCCTCGGCGTCGACATCATCCAGAACTGCGAGGTCACCGGCATCGACCGCGACGCCTCCGGCCGCGTCAGCGGCGTGCAGACCACCCGCGGCCCGATCGCGACGAAGCGCGTCGGCGTGGTCGCCGCCGGCAACACCTCGGTGGTGATGGCGATGGCCGGGCTGCGCATGCCGCTCGAAAGCTTCCCGCTGCAGGCGCTGGTCTCCGAGCCGGTGAAGCCGTGCTTTCCCTGCGTCGTCATGTCGAACACGATCCACGCCTATATCAGCCAGTCGGACAAGGGCGAGCTGGTCATCGGCGCCGGCACGGATGCCTACATCTCCTACAGCCAGCGCGGCGCGCTGCACATCTCGATGCACACGCTGGAGGCGATCTGCGAGCTGTTCCCGATGTTCCGCCGCATGCGCATGCTGCGCAACTGGGGCGGCATCGTCGACGTCACGCCGGACCGCTCGCCGATCATCGCGAAAACGCCGGTCCCCGGCCTCTACGTCAATTGCGGCTGGGGCACCGGCGGCTTCAAGGCCACGCCCGGCTCCGCCGATCTCTTCGCCCACACCATCGCCCGCGACGAACCGCACCCGATCAACGCGCCCTTCAGCCTCGAGCGTTTCGCCGAGGGCCGGCTGATCGACGAGGCCGCCGCCGCCGCGGTCGCGCACTGAGGAGTCCCGCCATGCTGCTGATCCCCTGCCCGCATTGCGGCGACCGTCCGGAAATCGAGTTCGCCTATGGCGGCGAGGCCCACCGCGTCCGCGCCGCCGACCCGCGCGCCGTCGATGACGCGGGCTGGACCGACTATCTCTACATCCGCCGCAACGCCCGCGGCGATTTCGAGGAACGCTGGCGCCACGCCCATGGCTGCGGCCGCTTCTTCAACCTCCGCCGCAACACCTACACCGACATGATCGACCGCGGAGCCGCACGATGAGCCAGAGCTTCCGGCTTGCCGAGGGCGGGCGGATCGACCGCTCCCGCACCCTCGCCTTCCGTTTCGACGGCCGCGCCTATGCCGGCCATCCGGGCGACACGCTGGCCTCGGCCCTGCTCGCCAACGGCGTCCACCTGGTCGGCCGTTCCTTCAAGTATCATCGTCCGCGCGGCATCCTGACCGCCGGCGCCGAGGAGCCGAACGCCCTGGTCGGCGTCGGCCGCGACGAGGGGCACTACACCCCCAACCTGCGCGCCACCCAGGTCGTCCTGCATGATGGCCTGGTCGCCGAAAGCCAGAACCGCTCCCCCTCGCTCGAACGCGACTTCGCCGGCCTCACCGACCTGTTCTGGAAATTCATCCCCGCCGGCTTCTACTACAAGACCTTCATGTGGCCGAAGGCGGCGTGGACGCGGTTCTTCGAGCCGCGCATCCGCGCCATGGCCGGCCTCGGCCGCGCCCCGGAGGCGGCGGACGCCGCCTGCTACGCCCAGCGCTACGCCCATTGCGACGTGCTGGTGGTCGGCGCCGGCCCCGCCGGCATCGAGGCCGCCCTCGCCGCCGCGTCCTCCGGCGCGCGGGTGATCCTGTGCGACGAACAGGCCGAGCTTGGCGGCGCCCTCCTCGCCGAGACGGATGCGACGCTCGATGGCACCAATGCAGCGAGCTTCCTCGCCACCCGCCTGAGCTGGCTGCAGGCCGCCGGCCAGGTCACCATCCTGCCGCGCACCATCGCCTTCGGCTATTTCCCGCACAACATGATCGGCCTCGCCCAGGACCTCACCGATCATCTCGGCGAACCCGACGACACCCAGCCCCGCGGCCGGCTCTGGCAGGTCCGCGCCCGCGAGGTGGTGATCGCCACCGGCGCCATCGAGCGCCCCCTCGCCTTCCCCGACAACGACCGCCCCGGCATCATGCTGGCCGACGCCGCGCGCACCTACGTCACCCGCTACGGCGTGCTGCCGGGCCGCAACGCCGTCGTCTTCACCGCGCACGATTCCGCCTATGCCGCCGCCCTCGCCCTGCACCGCGCCGGCGCCCGCATCGCCGCGATCGCCGATCTCCGGCCCGATCCGTCCGGCGAACTGGTCGAGGCCGCCCGCGCCGCCGGCCTGCCGGTCCGCCCCGGCTGCACCCTCACCGGCACCGAGGGGCGGCTGCGCGTCACCGCCGCCACCATCGCGC
>NZ_JFHO01000092.1:0-19747 GCF_000724705.2 Acidiphilium sp. JA12-A1 | reverse complement strand
GTAAAGGACGGCCATCGCCCCGCTATCTGGATCTCCGATCTCTATGGCGCCCAGCGCGGTCATGCCGATGACTGGCAGATTTGCCTCGCCCACCAACTCCGGGACTGCAAATTCGCGATCGAGGCGGGTGATACGATCTTCGCACCCAGAATGAAGGCCCTGCTGCTCCGCGCCGTCGTGCTGGCGCGGCGCCATCGCACGCTCGCGGACGCTACAAGACGCGCCTGGCGGCGGCGCCTCGACCATGATCTCGACGCCGTCATGGCGCTCGCCCCGATCAACCACCACGGCAGACGATTGCGCCGACGATACGGCAAGGTTCGTGATCATCTCTTCACCTTCCTCGACCACCCGGATATCGCCGCGGACAACAACGGCTCCGAGCGCGAACTCCGGCCTACCGCGACATATCGCAAGGTCACCGGAGGGTTCCGATCCAACTGGGGCGCCGATTTCTTCGCCAACGTCCGATCCGTCGTCGGGACCGCCGCGCGGCACGGCCTTGATGCCTACACCGCTATCAAAAACGCCGTCACCGGAGCATCACTGCCCATCGCCCCCCTACCGGGTTGAGCAGATACGAGATTTCTATGCCTGGGCCAATGAACAGGCCGCTCTGCTCCGCGAAAGGCGCTTCGATGCCGCCGATCTCGCCAACATCATCGAGGAGATCGAGACCTTGGGCCGCGGCGAAATGCGCGAACTCGTCAGCCGCATCAGGGTGTTGCTGCTGCAATTGCTGAAATGGCAGTACCAGCCGAATTTCCAGGGGCCCAGCTGGCGGACCAGTATCGTCATCCAGCGCCATAAGATTTCCGAGCACCTGACCGAAAGCCCCAGCCTCAGATCGAGGCTGGTTGAGGCAATCAGCCGCGCTTACCACCTGGCACGCAGTGAAGCCGCTATGGAAACTGGCTTGGCAGATCAGACGTTTCGCCCGGTCTGCCCATGGTCTTTCGAGCAGATGATGACCGAGGATTTCTGGCCGGGGGAGGCCTCGTGAATGCCGGTAGTTTTCCGGCATGAGGGATATCGGTTCTATTTCTACAGCCATGAGCCGAACGAACCGCCGCACGTGCATATTGATCGGGCCGAAGCAACGGCGAAGCTTTGGCTCGAACCTGTTGCTCTGGCTTCGAATGCTGGTTTTTCACCACGTGAACTCGGTTTGCTCCTACGAATGACACGCGACCATCAGCAGACACTTTTGGAGAGTTGGTATGGCTTCTTTGGCCGAGACTGAAACTCCGGACATTCGGGTTCGTACTGTTTCTGTGACCGACTATGAGCTGATCGTCGGCTTGATGGATGGTCGGACGATTGCCGTGCCTCTGGCCTGGTTTCCGCGCCTTCTCAATGCATCTCCGGAGCAAAGAAGCCACTGGGAGCTGGCAGGAGCCGGCTACGGCATTCACTGGCCTGACCTGGACGAGGATTTGAACACTGAGGGCTTGCTGCGAGGTGCCCGTGCCCCCCGTGGTTCTGCAACCTGGCGTCCCGGGATGGCATGACGTTTTGGAAGCGGTTTCGTGATCAATAGCCCGCGTTCCGGGTTAATGGCGGCAAAAACACGCCATAATTTATCTGCAAACTGCCATCAGCAGTGCGGGGAATGAAAATCATGAAAGCCAAGCAACTTGGACTCATTGTCGGCCTCTTCACCCTAGCCATCGCTGGTTCTACATGCATCGCGATAGCAGGACCGCCACCATGGGCCGGCGGTCCTCATGGTCCTCCACCTCCAGGCTGGGGCCACCCACCCGGACCACCACCCTGGGCGCACGGCGCACACAGGCCTTGGGGATGGTGGTCTCCAGGGCCACGACCGCCCCCTCCACCGCCTGTTGTGTATTATGCTCCCCCGCCAGTCGTATATGTGCCGCCGCCACCGCCTCCTCCTCCGCCGCCGGTGGTATATGCGCCACCACCTGTATACTTCGGGCCGCCTTCACTATCCTTTGGTGTAACCTTCCCTCTCCATTAGGAAAGTATCGACACAGACAAGATCAGAACATAAAACGAACAAAGGAGTTGCCCCTGAAGTTCCAGGATAGGTGATCACACTATCGTTATGAACCGGACCGTTCCCCAGATCGATCTTGAACTCGAGGCCGAGCGGCGGCTCCTCGAAGCTGCCGTCGCTGAAGCCCGGACCGATCTCCGCCCGGCTGTGCCGCATGAGCAGGTGCGCGCCGATCTCCTGCGCGAGATCAAGCGGCTGAACCTGGCGATCGCCGGTCACTGAGCATGCAGGTCAAATGGCATCAGCTTGCCCTGGAAGATCGTGATGTCATTGTTGCTTATCTCGAACTGCTCAACCCGAATGCAGCCTCAAGCGTTCTGCGTGGACTGGTTCTCGCCGGCGACAGCCTGGCGCTGTTTCCCACCCGGGGCCGCGTGGGCTTGGCCACCGGCACCCGGGAACTGGTGGCAGTGTGGCCGTATCTGATCGTGTATGAGGTCGATATGTCATCCGATACGGTGCGGATTCTCCGTATCTGGCACGAAGCCCAGGACCGACCGTGACGAATGCCAAAAAGAAAATGGCGGCCTTAAAGGCCGCCAAGTTTTAAGATTGGGAGCGAACCTCAGCGGAGATCGGATCCGCTTCACGGCCCGATATGGCCCGGTTCGGCGGGGCCGCAATATGCGTGTTTTGAGATGTGATGTGGCAAGGCAAGGCGGCCATTCTGCCGCCATGACACAAGGGCGTAATCTCGCCTTGAAACCAGGGCTGGAAAACGCACCTCCACGCTCGGACAAGGCTTTCGGGTTGCCTTTCCAATCGTCTCAGCGGTTAGCGATCTTCCACTCGGCGACCCTGGCCCATGGGGTCGCCTTTTTCTTGTCTGCACCACACCAGACGCGACACTCCCCGCGGCGAAAGGCGATCAGGGGCAGCTATCACGCGGCTGGTGAAAGAGCCGTGAGGAAGTATTCGTGTTCGCCTGGCGAGCCCGTGGTGGGATGCTTTGACAGTCCCTGTTACGGGGCTACTATGGGGTTCATCGGCGGCCTGTGCGGCGACTGAGTGACGACTTTGCGGGGACTTGCCGGGAAGTTCTATAATGTGGATTTCTGGAACATCTTCCATCGAGAAATATGAAAATCTATGAAACGGCGTAATATAACTTTTCTGTTCGGCAGCATGTTTTCTGGCTTTCTTGCTCTTTTTGGGCTCAGTTCGAAGCAAGCCGTTGGACAAACGCCGAGTGATGCTCGCTCATCTGGCGATATGATGGGTGGAATGATGGGATCAAATATGTCCAACATGGACATGCAGGGAATGATGTCCCACAGCAATATGATGGGTCCCATGCGGCTCGGCATGGAGTTGTTCGAGCGACATACAGAAATCACCCGCGCGACTGATTACCTGTCCAACGGCATCATCGACACTACGGTTTCGAGTAATCCAGAGACTGCCAAGGCGATTCAGGCACACGTGATCGAGATGTACGCCCGTCTCGCAGACAATCGTCCATTTCCCTACCCGATGAGTAACAGTGTGCCGACCATGTTCGCCAAGAGTACGAAATATAAAAGATCCTATGAGCTCCTACCAACTGGAATTCAGGTCACCGAAACCTCGGACGATCCAGAAATGGTAAAGGTGATTTATGCCCATGCCCGCGAACTCGATCGATTCGTGAAAGAAGGTATGCCGGCGATGATGCGCGGGATGATGAGCAAGGCCGGTTGATCGGAGAAAAAGGCGATGATGCACGGCATGATGAACGGCTGGATGATGGGGGGAATGGCAGTGTTCGGTATCGCCACCCTGCTGCTGATTGTCCTGTCAATCGCCGCATTGCTCAAATATCTGCTCAAATGACGGGCAGAGCGTAGATTTTCCAAAAATCAAGAATTTCGGAAAAGACGGATTGTCATTTCAAAAAGGCGCTCACTCCAAGCGCCCGATAGAATGTAGCTCGTTGGACGCCGAATAACTTGGCGACCTCCGCGACCGACCTAGAGTGTCCTGTTCGACGAGCTGGCGGGCATGGCCCCCACTCCATAAATTGAAAGCAGGCGACGCGCAGTCGTCTGCCCTGGCCGAGCCTATCGCTGCCCAGCAAGGGCCGCGATTGCCGCTTCATCCTGCCTGATCTTCCGGCCATCGACATGGCTGACCGGGCGCAAGCCGAGCGCATTGCCGAGACAGAGCGCGTCCGCCTCGAAAAGCCAATCCGGCTCCAGGGTGGCCTCGCGCACGAGCCCGGCTTCGAGAAGCACCGCGCGGCGAATGCCGGGCAGCGCCCCGTCAGCGACATATGGCGTGAGCCAGCCGCCGTTTCGGCACAGAAACACCGTGGCGGCACTGGATTCCGTCACCATGCCCGCATGGTTGAGCAGGATCGCATCCACAGCACCGCGCTCGTCGGCCTCGATCCGAGCGAGGATGCTCGGGAGATAATTAAGCGATTTGATCCGGCAGAGCGGCGATGCCGCATCGCGGGCGATGCTGCGCGCGATCACCACCCGAATCGGACCTTGAGCGGGCGGCAGGGACGCGGCCGTCACCATCACCGTCGGGCACTGTTCCCCGCTGGGCATGATGCCGCGCGGTCCCGGTCCGCGCGTAACCGTCAGGCGCAGCACGCCATCGACCATCCGGTGCGCGGTAATGACCGCATCGAGCGCATCGCACAGGGTGCCTTCGGCGGGCACGACGAGACGCAGCAGAGCAGCGCCAGCGCGCAGCCGGGCGATATGCCGATCGGCATGGCACGGCACGCCCGCGGCAACACAGATCGTCTCGAACAGCCCGTCGCCGAGCAGCAGGCCGCGATCGGCTGGATCAATCCGCGCCGCGTTCGCGCGCACGAGCGCGCCGTTCAGCCAGACCGGCGCATCAGCCTCCATCGTGCGCCGCCAGCAAGGGGCCCACTTTCAGCAGCATTTCCGCATATTCCGCTCCGGGATCGCTGTCCCAGACAATGCCGCCGCCCGCCTGGGCGAACAGTGTCTCGGTGGTGGCGACGATGGTGCGGATGATGATCGCGCTGCCCATTGCGCCGTCGAAGCCGAGCCAGGCGAGCGTGCCGCAATAGGCGCCGCGCCGGGCGGTTTCGATTTCATCGATGATCTGCATCGCCCGATGTTTTGGCGCGCCGGTTATCGAGCCGCCAGGAAAGCTCGCGCGCAGAAGATCGATCGCGCCGAGGCCGGGGCGCAGCCTGCCCCGGACCACCGAAACGAGGTGATGCGCGCGGGCAAACCTTTCGAGCGCGCAGAGGGCGGTCACGTGCACGCTGCCGATCTCGCAGACGCGGCCGAGATCGTTACGCATCAAATCGGCGATCATCAGGTTTTCGGCCCGGTCCTTCGCCGAGGCGCAGAGTGCGCGACCCAGCCGATCGTCGTCCTCCACCGTCGTGCCACGCGGCGCAGTGCCCTTGATCGGCCGGGTTTCCACCCAACCGTCGGGGTCGAGGCGCAGAAACGATTCCGGTGACGCGCCGATGATCGCCATGCCATCGCCACAAGCCAGATGGGCGGAGAAAGGTGCCGGGCTCTGCCGCCGCAGCGCGCCATATAGCGCTTCCGTGGAGAACCCAGCCGGCCGTGGCGCGCGGAAACGATGGGTCAGATTGACCTGAAAAATATCGCCCGCCGCGATATAGGCGCGCACCTGCTCGACCCGGTCGCAATAGGCCGCTTCGCTCCATTCTGGCTGCCAATCGAGCCGGGGAACGGCGCCAAGGCGCACGAGGCCGTCGAGCCGCCGGCGCAGCGCCTCAAGCCGGACGATGGCGGACGCCCCAGGACGATCGTACGCAATATACCACAGCCGTCTTGTGCGGTGCTCGAAACCGAGCACCGTATCGTAGAGCCCGAACCAGCCATCAGGAAGGCCGGGAATCGGGTCGTGCCGGGTCGGCACGCCGGCAGCCGCGACACCGAGGTCGTAACCGAGAAACCCAACCGCACCACCCGCAAATGGCAAAGGCGGTTTTGCACCCGTGCCGCGCGATGTGCGGTGCCTGTCGAGCCAGGTGGCGAGAGCGGCGAAGGGGTCTCCAACCGTCCCAGAATCGAAGCGCAGGACCGCCAGCGGATCGGGGCAAAGATAGGAGATTTCGGCACGCGGATCGCCCGGAGCGGCACTGTCGAGAAAAGCCAGATGCGGATCGCCGGCGAGAGCCGCGAAACTGTCGAACGGATCGCGCCAAGGCAGTTCAGTGACTAGCATCGGCGTCGTTTCTCACAAGCCAGCATGGTGCGCCACCGCCTCAGCAAATAGCCGCAACAAAAATATCCGCTTTCAGGATCGGCGGCTTTTTCATGCATTTTTCAGCAATGGGTCGTTTTTACTCGGGACGGGCGTTGTCGCCTAACTTAGGAATCACGCGACAAGAGCGCATTAAGACTTTCGGAATTTCCGTAGCCTTGATCGAAACGCTATCGCTGATTTTTAACCTTCTGGAATTTGACGAGATCGAGTGCGAGGGTGGGAGCGTCTGTAGGCAACCGTGTAAAGCCGTGATGAAAGTAGAACGCTTCGGCGGCCGGGGAGATGGCATGGACGATGACGAGGCGCGCGGAGACTTCGGCGGACGCGCGGAGCGAGCGGCTGAGCACATCGGCAAGCATGGCCCGGCCCAACCCCTTCCCCTGCCAGGCGAGGTCAATCGCCAATCTCCCGAGAACAACCGCCGGGATGGCATTTGGCATGTTCCGGCGCATGGAGCCGATGACCTCTTGGGCCAGAATCTGCCCCATGCTGAGGGCATAGTAGCCGATGATTTGCCGTGAGCCAGCCGGACACACGACATAGGTTCGGCTGGCCGCCGCTTGCAGGTTGTTCCAGGCGCGCTGGTGCAGCCAATCATCCAGCGCGGGTTCACCGGAGTTGAACGACGAGCCGTCATGCGCTTCGGTTAAAAGAGCAGGTGGATCGGCTGGCGGCCGCGCATCACTCACTTTGCCACGGTGTTTTGGCTTGCAGGATGCGCTTCATCCCGGCCGTTTCAGAGCGGTTTGCCGGCGAGTCCATCCAATTCATGACCTTCTGAAAGGTCTTGGCGTCGGCATAGATGGTGGATTGATCGAGGAGGATGTTCTTTGCTTCCTTGATGGCGGACGCCAGCATGAATTGCGAGCGGTTCGCGCCAACGAGTTCCGCCGCCTGGTCAATCAGCGTCCTGTCCTGCGTGCGGGCGCGCAGGTGGATGTTGACCTCGGCGATGGCGAGCTGCGTCTTCATATCCGAACAATTGACAAATGTGGTGTCATTGTCAACACAAACATAAAGCATGAATTTTGCACCAGATCCGGCCCATAGGCCACAAGCGGGGTTTTCCGTTGCAGAAGTCCGGTGCATAGTCCTGCCATGATCTACGGCTATGCACGGGTCTCCACCGACGGCCAGAGCGTGGCCGCCCAGCTCACCCAGCTGAAGGCCGCAGGCTGCGGAAAGGTCTTCCAGGAAACCGCCAGCGGTGCCCGCACCGACCGCGTCCAGCTCCGCAAGGCAATCGACAGGCTCGAGGCCGGCGATACCCTGATGGTCACAAGGCTCGACCGTCTCGCCCGCTCAACCCGGGATCTGCTGAACACCCTCGCGACCATCGCCGAGAAAGGTGCCGGGTTCCGATCCCTCGGGGACAGCTGGGCCGACACCACCACCCCGCACGGCCGGCTGATGCTCACCGTCCTCGGCGGCCTGGCGGAATTCGAGCGGGAGCTGATCAGGGCCCGGACCGGAGAAGGAAGAGAACGGGCGAAGGCCCGCGGCGTTCGCATGGGCCGCAAGCCGAAGCTGACCCTGCACCAGCGCCAGGAGGCCCTGCGCCGGCGCGACGCCGGCGAGGCCGTCCGCGAGATCGCCCGCTCCTACAACGTCAGCCACAGCACGATTTCCAGACTCGTGGCCTGACGGCCAGGGCTGTTCAACGCTTTGGGATAGTGAGTGCGAGGAGGTGTTTGAGTCCGGCGAGAGCGGCGCGGTAGCGGTCCTGGCTGAGGGTGCTGGCGCTGGCTTGGCATTGTCAGGTTGACGCGTCGGCCGCAGGATCATAGCGATGTTGGATGCTTCCCGTGTGCTCATACGAAGCCTGAGTTCCTTTTCCGCATGACCCAGCCACATCGCGGTGCAGTCGTCGTCGAACTACTCCTGCGGCTGTTTCAGGAGCAGTCACGCTTTTGGCGGCACCACCACCCGGCGTAGCCAGGCGACCAGCGGCTCAAAGCTGAAGCCGTC
The DNA here is from genome assembly GCF_000724705.2 of Acidiphilium sp. JA12-A1. Taxonomy (NCBI): domain Bacteria; kingdom Pseudomonadati; phylum Pseudomonadota; class Alphaproteobacteria; order Acetobacterales; family Acidocellaceae; genus Acidiphilium; species Acidiphilium sp. JA12-A1. The sequence continues at coordinate 11,541 of NZ_JFHO01000092.1, read as the reverse complement.
CGCTTCATATAGACTGACGATAAAATCGTAAGTCTCATCTGGATCGGCCTGCATCCCAGCGCCATTGATGACCAGGAAGGTATAGGTGGCAGCAAATGCCGTGCGCTTGTTGCCATCAATGAACGGATGATTCTGCGCCAGACTCTCCCACAATGCGGCGGCCTCGTCGATCAGATCGGCATAATATCCCGTCCGCGGGCGATACAGGGCCGCCTCCAGTTGGCCAGGATCACGCACGCCATGGGCGCCACCGTAGCGCTCGATTTGGTCTGCATGGATAGCCAGAACCTCGATGACGGTCAGATAGTCCGTCATTCAGCCAGCTTTTTATAGAGTGTCCCGAATTTTTCGTGGCTCGCCTGATACGCGGCCATCACATTGGCGCGGGGTCGGCCATGCTTGCGCTTTTCAATCAGGTCGGCGAGCGCCTCATCCACCAGCACTTGCAACTGCCGCCCCTCGCTTTGGGCGAGTTGGCGGACGGCGGAGAGAATCTCGGAATTCACCTGGGTCGCAAATTTTTCACGGGTTTGGGCTGCCATGATACATCTCCAATCTTTCCTTGATTTATCATGATACGTCATGAAGTATCAAGAATCCGCACAGTTTTCGTTTCCTCAATATCCCTTGAGGACGCGATACTCGCCGCTATTCCCATATGCACCAGCGCTTTGGTTGATGGCGACGCAGGGGCGCCTGTTTGCCCCGCAATAGATAATCTTGTCGAGCATTCCTGCCTTTACCCAGGCGGCGTGATTGGCCTGCAACATGGCGATTTCGCCCCGCAGCTGGCTGACTGTAGTGCGGTCCCACCAGACAACGGCCGTGCTGCTCAGCCAGCCGAACAGCATCAGCCCGACGGTCAGGGCCACGATCCACCCCAGTAGCCGCCAGCTCGCCCAGGCCACGATCCGGCGCAGCGCCTCCTCGGCAACCGCCATGCCGCCCGCCAGCCCGGCGAGATCCTCCAGCATCGGCTTGGTCGCTTTCCGGACCGTCGCGACACCTTCCTTGCCCACCTGCTCCAGCGCCGTTGTCACCGCGGCACTGACCGCCTCGCGCACCCGCTCTTCGAGGCTCGAGGCTTCTTCCGCCAGTCTCTGCCGCTCCTGCGCCAGCGCCGCCCGCTCCTCTGCCAGTCCGTTCAGCACCCGCTGCACCGCCGCCTGCTGCTGCTCGGCGATCTCCATCAACCCGTAGAGCCGTTCTTCAGCGCCACTCACATCGACATCCCACGACCCCGCGACACGGATCTTTCCTGCTGTTTCCGGACGGCCGCCCGCTCGGCTTCACGCGCCAGATGACCGCGCATCCGCTCCTCAGCACCCGCCATCAGCCGCTCAATGGCCTTCCCGGCGTCCGGCGACGCCAGCACCTGCGCCAGCGCCGATCCCTCCTTCAACCCGAAGTCATGGCCACGCGCCCGCAACCGCTGCGCCGCTTCGGAATGACGATCCAGTGTCCGGGCAAATCCCAGCAACGCCGCCCGCGCCTGCCCGGCCAGAGTAGGATCAGTTTCCAGCCCCGGCAGCGCCTTGGTGTATGCCTCCGATAGCCGCGTCCACTCCCGCACCAGGCCATGCGCTTCCTTGTTGCGCGCCGCCTCGGCCGCCTGGTGTTGCCGATGCGCCTCGAACCGCGCCCGGAACCCGGCACGCCCCGCCTCGATCTCACGCGCCGCCACCACCTCCCGTGACCGCACCTCGACCCCACGCCGCTGGGCATAGGCAGCCTGGTCGTAATCAAGCGTGGTTTCCTTGGCCTGGGATCGGGACAGCCGCGCCGACAGGGCGGCCACGTTGCTGAATTCCTCCCGATCGGCGTAGAGCGTCACCCCGTCCCGGTGCCGCGTCATCGCCACATAGGTCAGATGCCGGTCCATCGTGCCCGAGGCCAGCACATAGGCCCGGTCCACCGTCGCACCCTGCGCCTTATGAATGGTGGTAGCATACCCGTGATCCACGGCAGCATAATCCGCCATCGAGACCGACACGGCCCGACCCCGCCCAGGCCCGGAGGGAGAATCCAGCCGCACCAGAAGGCGGTCGTCCTCGGCCAACTCTACCGTGCCCAGCATCCCGTTCTTCACGCCCAGCTCGCGGTTGTTCTCCCGGAACAGCAGCCTGTCCCCCGGCGCAAAGACCCGCTCGCCCTCGCTCGTGCGATAAACCCGCTCGTCCGCCAGCTCGTCCCGCTCGCGCCGAACCGCCCGGATCGCCTCGTTGAGCTCCCGCACGTCCGCGTTGCGGTGCGCCAGCACCAGGCGAGAGCCATCTGGCCGCGCCTCCATATCGGCCAGCACATCCCGCACGATCGCCGCCCGCGCATCTGCCGCGGTTGCCTCGAACCGGACAGCATCGCGCTCGGCATAGGCGCGCAAGCCCTCCTCTGTCTGGTGCCGCCCGAACGCCACCGACGCCGCCCGCTGCCAGCCCTCGTGCTGCCGGCGGATTTCCGCCAGGTCAACAAAGCCGATCCGCTCAGCCACCGCACGGAACGCCGCCCCCGGCCCGATCGGCTGCAGCTGCTCGGGATCCCCCACCAGCACGATCTTGGCGCCTGCCCGGTCCGCCTCGGTGATGAACCGGGAAAGCTGCTTCGAGCCGACCATGCCGGCCTCGTCGATCACCAGCACATCGCGCGGCCCAAGCCGGTCGAACCCTCGTTCCCAGCCCCGCTCCCATGAGGCCAGCGTGCGCGAGGCAATGCCAGCCGACTCCTCCAGCCCTTCGGCCGCCTTGCCCGCCAGCGCCGCCCCATGCACCCGATAGCCTTGCGCAACCCACGCCTCCCGAGCCGCCGCCAGCATCGTGCTCTTCCCCGCACCGGCAAGCCCCACCACCGCAGAGATGCGCTCCGGCCCGCACACATGCTCGATGGCGACCCGCTGTTCTTCGGCCAGGACGATGCCGCCACGCTCCTGCGCCGCGATCGCCGCTTCCACGCGCCGGCCGGCGACACCGAACCCGCGCCCATCCGCCATGCGATCGGCGCTAATCGCCATATCGCGCTCGATGCCGACCATCTCCCGCGTCGAATAGCGCGCCTGCTCGATCACGCGCCCACGCTCGTCGCGCTGCTCGGCCCGCAATTCCACCAGAGCAGGCGACGCCATCACTGTTGCAAACGCCGCCTGGAACGCATCGGCATCGCCGATATAGCGGTGCAGCGCCCGCGCCACATCTTGACGATCGAATACACTCTTCTCGCCCGTGATGAGCGTCAGCACCTGATCCGGCCGCTGCCGGATCAGCGCGGCGTTGCGCTTCGCGGCCTCCTCATCGATCCGAACCCGCGATACGGCCTTGCCACGCCGCTCCATTTGCGTGGCATGAACGCCCATGTGCTGCGTCGGTTCGATCTCCAGCCCCCGCTCCTGATGTGAACGGTGATCGATCCTCACATCCAGCCCCCCACGCGCCAGATGTTCGTTCGTCCGCTGCTCCCAGCCGGAGCGAATATCCCGAAGCTGCTCATGCGATGTCGGCAGGCCAAGCGCCTGCAACTTCTTGTTCTCAAGCTCGAGTTCGGATTTCTCGCCCAGGGAACCGGCCGGCATGGCCCCGATCCAGCGCCCCGCCTCGCCTCGCCCGGTCATCACCCGTCGCGTGGTCAGCAGGATATGGGCATGGTGGTTGCGGACATCGGTATGACCGTGGGGTGCATGGATCGCAAAATCCACCGCAACCCCATACTGCCGGGCCAGAGCCTGAGCAAAATCCCGCGTCAGTGCCAGCCGCTGCTCCGCCGACAGCTCGTGCGGGAGCGCAACCTCGATTTCGCGGGCGACCCGCGCATCCTTGCGTCTCTCCGCCAATTCCGCAGCATTCCACAACGCTGATCGGTCACGCGCCCATTCAGGTCCCGCACCATGCACAACGGCACCGTCTGCCGCTACGGTGTCATTGGGGAGAATAATCTCTTCGTGCTCAACCCCATGGCGCCGGCCAAAGTCATGCACTATCCCATCGCGCACATTCTCAAGACGATCGGCCGCGCGATACGCAGACGCCGCCACTGCACTGCGACCGGAGCCACGGGCTACAGGCTTCATGCTCAGATGGTAGATCGCCATTCCACACCCACCTTACCCCGCACTGAGTTGCGCAGCAACTCGTAAGTGCGCACTTAAAGCTCTACTTCGTTTCGCTTTTCGTGATGTCTAGCGTCATATTGGCGGAGAATTATATGCCTGATATGTCAAGAATTTCTACGCTTCCATGTCCTATATGGATGACCGGTCAGCTAGATACTGGAAGTTTGAGAAGGAACCGGCGATATTCCGATCGATGCAATCGATTTGTCCACGTTGCCAGGCGCCGATGACATGCCAGAATGATGACAGTTGCTGGTGCACCAAACTGCCGATCGTCACACCGATGCCGGCGGATAACGCCGCACATTGCCTCTGCCCGAATTGCCTGCGGGAGATGCAGGACAAGGCACGCCAGAACGCCACTGCCGCCGATCACGACAGAACCGAGGGAACCCATGGCTCGCAAACCCATTGAACAGCAGATTGCCCAACTTGAAGCCCGTGCCAAGACTCTCAAGGCACGGTTGGCAAAGCAGGATCGTGCCAGAGACACCAGGAGAAAAATCCTCATCGGCGCGCTGGTGCTTGACCGTCTCGAACACAACGGCGATGCCGAATTCTCCGAACGCCTCGCCAACTGGCTCCGACGCGAGCTTCCAGGCTTCCTCACCCGCGAAGACGACAAGGTTCTCTTCGCCGATCTGCTGAACGGTAAAACCGGCGCACCGGCAACAATTCCAGAACCCCGGAAGGCCGAGGCGTAATATCACTCAGTGGTGATCTCTTCTTGCTTCCGACAATTCGTCACCCTCATCCGGGGGGATGTCGGTTTGGATTTCAGTGTTCTTGCTCATGGGGTGGCTCCCATGGATTGAGGAGCGTCACGCCGGTTGTGTGAAAGTCCGCGACGTTGCGGGTGACGATGGTCATGCCATGGGCCAACGCTGTTGCGGCGATGAGTGCATCCCGTTCGGCGTGAGGATCGGGAACATGCAAGGTCGCGCAGCGCCGGGCGACGGCTGTATCCACTGGGAAAATGCGCCCTTCGAACTCGGGTAATACCTGCTTTTCCAGCCAGGCGCGCAGCAAATCCCCTTGGTCGGGGTCTTTCCGCTCGATTTGCAGGATACCGATCTCGATTTCGAGGATAGTGATGGCCGAGATGTAGAGGGTTTTGGCGTCTACGCTGTCGGCCCAGATGGCCACCTGTGGGTGCGCCGTACCCAAGCGCACCTTGCGGAGTTCGGAGACGACATTGGTATCGAGGATGAACATCAGGAGAAATCGGCGGGGCGGAGGCCAATGCTGACGCGAGGTGGGTCAAATTCGATATCGGCAAGGCCCGGCATGGCCAGAGCATCCGCAATGCTGCGGCGTTTGCCTGTGATGCGGCGATATTCCTCGATGCTGAGCAGGACGTGTGCGGGCTTGCCTCGGTCAGTGATGAAAACCGGACCTTCTGAAGCGGCTTTTTTGGCCCGGCTGGTGTCCTGATTGAACTCCCTGCTGGATATGGTGGTGATGGTCATGGGCGGCACTCCTGCTGTTGGCGCCAATCAGCAATAAGTATAAACGTTACTACAAAACCCCTTTCTTTTGTCAATGCCACTTTGCTTTTTCTGGCGGCTCCAAGGCATCAAGGACCGGCCCCGCCTGCCGTCCTCGCCCGTTCGGTGCTCGTCCTGCAGGCTGCGCTCCGCTGCGGCCTCCGGGCGCCTCCTTGACGCCTTGGAGCGGCCTGGAGCCTATCGGATGGGGTGCAGGACAAGGGCGAAGCCCGCTGCCCCTGCGTTGGGCGGATACTTCACGCCTATAGGGCGTGACCATTGATCTGAGCGCAGGCGCGAAGCGACGAGCAGGGGGATGCCGGGTGGGAGGCCGCGTAGCGGCCGGGGCGCCCGCAGGGCGCGAGCTGGGGGGCGTAGTCGGGGTCACCGGACGATTTGTTCAAAATTGCACGCTAAGCCGTCGAAAGCGGGAACGTGAAGGGAACATCTTGCGGCGGCTGGCTCTCTGTCTTTCGTGAGTAAAATCGCCCGACCCAGGGCGTTACCTGAGTCTGCACGCCGAGCCTGATGGCCGACGCAACCTCAACAGGCGCAGGACAGCGCCCGCTTAGCGCTGCCGTAGAGGCTCCAGACCATCAGCACGATTGCGACTCCGTAGATTTCGCCCTCATGCGTCGCGATGAAGCCTTGGATCGGTACGCCGAACCGCCCGGCCGCCGGCAGGATGGAGGCGATCGCCGCGATGCCGAGCGGCAGGATCGGCGTGCAGCAGAGCAGCGCGGGCAAGGTTGCAAGTATCGCCCCCAATACGCTGCCGGCCGGGCGCACCCGCCCTCCTTGGCGGAGGCCGTAGACGCCGAGCGCCACAGTCAGCGTCAGGAGGGCAGCCATGATCAGCGCAAGGACGAACTCGCCCGGCGTCAGAAAGCGGAGCGAGACCAGCCCGAGCGTACCGCCCGTGCTGGTTGCGGGCAGGAGAACCGCATAGAAAGCGAGCGTCGCAAGAAAGAGCGCAATCGTCCCCACCACGGCACGACGGGAACCGAGTGCCATCTGCACGGCGCGCGGCACGACCATCGCGCGCTGGTAGAGACCCGCCATCACGGCGCGGCTTTTGGCTGGATAAAACGCTCGATCTTGCCGAACGTGGCGGACGGCGTCGAAGAATCCACCGCAATGCGGCCGTCCGGCGCGATGACCTGATAGACATCGATATAGTGGTGCGGATTATAGAGGTCGAACAATGCCTTCGTGTCTTCTCCGATCACGAAATGCGGGTCGTTCAGAAGCTTCGGCGCGACCTCTTCGACAAACTTGTGCATGCTGGCGTCAGGTTGGTAGCCACCATTCTTGTAGTCGCGCAACACGATGATCGTGATGTCTGACTTATCGATCTGCGCCTGATGTTGTGCGAAGGTCTTGAGTCCGGCCTTGCAGCTCGGACACCAGGTGGTGACCTGCCAGACCACGAGCGGATGGCCCAGATAGGTTTTCAGCTCGACGTTCTTTCCACCAACGGTGAATGGCGCATTGCGTGCTGCCATGTTTTGTGGTGCCGGCGCGTTGGTTGGTCCCATCTTGCCCGTAGGCGCGGCCATCGCGGTCGCCGAGGCGAGACCGAGAAAGACCACGCTGGCAAGCAAAGCCGTTCCATGTGAGGCGTTGGGTCTTGTCATTGGTGTTTTCCTTTTCATGCTTATGATTCCTTACTCGTGCCGTCCTGCCAGGACTCTGCGTCCCGTTCACCCCGCGCAGCAGGACAGTTGTTTCACGTCCTTGGTGAATGTCTGTGCCGCGAGCTTGATCCCCTCGTTCATCACCAGGTACGGGAACAGCGTGTCGCCAAGCTCTTGCACCGTCATGCGATGGCGGATGGCGAGTGCCGCGGTCTGGATCATTTCCCCGGCATTGTGGGCGAGGATTTGCGCGCCGATCAGCCGGTTGCTGCCTGCTTCGGCGACCAGCTTTACAAAGCCGCGCGTATCGAAATTGGCGAGCGCGCGGGGCACATTCTCCAGATCGAGACGGCGGGCGATGGTCTCGATCCCTGCCGCCCGCGCCTGCCCCTCGTCGAGACCGACCGTCGCGACCGACGGATCGGTGAAGATCACCGCCGGGACCACCGAAAGGTCGAGGCTGGCCTCTCCGCCGGTCATGTTGACCGCCGCCCGCGTGCCGGCGGCCGCGGCGACATAGACAAGCTGCGGCATCGTGCTGCAATCGCCGGCCGCGTAGATGTGCGCGGCCGAGGTCCGCAGGTGATCGTCCACCACGATCGCACCAGCGCGGTTTGTCTCGACACCAGCAGAATCGAGGCCGAGCCCTTCGGTGTTGGGCCGGCGCCCGGTTGCGACCAGCAGCCGGTCGGCCTCGATCTGTCCGGCATCGGTATCCACGATGAATCGGCCTTCCCGATAGGCCGCGTGGTGAGCTTCGGTTTCGCCGAGAACGCGAACGCCTTCGACCTCGAGGGCCTGCTGTAGCTCAGCCCCCAGTTCGGGATCCTCGCGCGTAAGCAGGGTACTGCGTGCCAGCACGGTCACGTCGACGCCAAGGCGTCGATACGCCTGTGCCAGTTCGAGGGCGACGAAGGACGAGCCGATCACCGCGAGCCGGGCGGGAAGTTCCTCGGCGAACAGCGCTTCCGTCGAGGTCCAGTAAGGTGTGTCCGCCAGCCCTGGAACGGGCGGGATCATCGGCGCGGCGCCGGTCGCGATGAGGATGCGATCCGGCGTCAGGCGCGTCACCTCGCCGGTCCGAGCGGCAATTGCGAGTGTCCGCGCATCCTCGAAGCGCGCGTCGCCGCGCAGCAGCGTGATCCGGGGGTTGTCGTCGATGATCTTCTGGTACTTGGCGCCGCGCAACGCCTCAACCCGGCCGCGCAGTTGGGCGAGCAACGCCCGCCGGTCCACCGGCTCCTCGCTGCGCGCGATACCCTCGAACGGATGGTGCCCGCGCTCATGCCGGATCTCAGCCGCGCGCAAGGTGATCTTGGAGGGCACGCAGCCGACATTGACGCAGGTGCCGCCGATGACCTCGCCCCGTTCGATCATGCTCACCCGGGCGCCGGCCTCGGTCGCACGGATCGCCGCCGCGAAGGCAGCACCACCACTGCCGATGATGGCGATGTGCAGCCCGCTCCCGTGCGGGATCGCAGCGCCGTGCGTGGCGTCATCGACCAGCGTCTCCAGCCCATAGCCGTGTGGAGCAAGCACCTTCCTGAGTGCCGCGAGGTCGAGGCCATCGGCGCCGTCGATCCGCGCGGTCCCGCGATCATAGGCGACACTCGCCCGGACGCCCGGAAGGTCGTTGAGGGTCTTCTCAACCGTGCGGGCGCAGTGCTCGCAGGTCATGCCAGTTACGCGCAGGGTATGAGATGTCATGCCAGGTCTCCGGTTGCGATTCGAGTGAAGTCAAAGGTCTCAAATGGCATTTGAGCTTTGCCCTTGGATGAGTGATGGAACGGCAGACGACGGCCCCTGATCGCCCCCGGGGAGCATGCCGTCACTATTCCCGGTGCCGGCGGGGCGGGCTGGCGCGGCATTCGATTTCGACCTGTTGCTCATGCCCAGCACGCAGAGCCCGAGGCCGCACGTAACAGCGCAGGGCAGGACCGCCAGGATGAGGGGCGCTAATCCGGCAGCCACCAGCCAGCCCCAACCGCCGACGGCGAGACCACCGCCAGCGGCGAGCGCAAGGCCACCGATGATCGCCACGCGGCTGGTCAGTAGACGCCGCCGGTCGGGCCGGCGTTCGGAACCCGGATGATCACAACATGCCCGCATGGCCGCAAACTCCTTCTCTCGCGCCTGGTCGAAGACGCATGAACCCCTTCAAATCCATCTGACGATGGTCTATAGGTCATGGAGTAACTCCAGGATCAAGAGGTATGTTTTGAGTAGTGTAAAGGACCGTCAAAAGCGTGCTTCCCCCACTTGGTGCGATAGCCCGTCAATGCCGATCGGCACGGTTGCGCGGCGAGCCGGCTGCGGCATCGACACCATCCGCTTCTACGAGAAGATCGGCATTCTTCAGCGGCCGCGGCGCACCGAAAGCGGACGCCGGGTCTATGGCACTGCCGACATCGCGCGCCTTACCTTCGTCTGCCGGGCCCGGGAACTCGGCTTCTCTCTCGACGAGGTACGCAGCCTTCTCAGTCTGGCCGAAAGAGATGAACGCCGCTGTGATGACGTGAAACAGGCTGCCATCCGCCATCGTCAGGACGTGCGCCGCAAGATCGCCGACCTGCGGGCGGTTGAGACCACTCTGGGAACCCTCATCCGGCAATGCGAAGCAGGGGGGCCGGCGGAATGCCCCTTGATCGAAGCGCTATCTCAACCGAAAGCGGCAGCGCCCGCGCCTTGAAGCGTCGCCGCTTAAAATACCACCGGATGATCCGTCCATAATCTCAAACTAGGCCAGATCAGAGCGGTGCTGAGCAACGATGCGCGACACCGTCGGTGCGCTGATGTTGTAAAGCCGAGCCATCTCGGCCCCGGACTTGCGGCCAGTGATGACGCTCTCGGCGATCTCGCGGCGTTTGGCTGCATCGAGCTTCCTGCGACGCCCGCCGACACGGCCTTCGGCACGGGCGGCGGCAAGGCCGGCGGAGGTCCGTTCCCGGATCATGGCACGCTCAAACTCGGCGAAGCTGCCGACCATCTGCATCATCATCCGGCCAGCCGGCGTCGTGGTGTCGATGTTCTCTGTGAGCGACCGGAAGCCTGCTCCGGCCTCGGCAATGCGCTCCATGATGTGCAGCACGTCCTTCAGCGAGCGTGATAGGCGGTCAAGCTTCCAGACGACGACGGTATCCCCCTCTCGCAGATGATCAAGCAGTCGATGCAGCTCGGGTCGATCCCACCGTCCTCCAGACGCTGCCTCCTCAAACAAACGCCTGCAACCGGCAACCTTGAGCGCCTTTGTTTGCATGGCGTTGTTCTGCTCGTCCCCCTTGGACACGCGGGCATAGCCAAGCAATACACCGACACTTGCCGGCTTGGTTGATTTCACAAACGACCGTTTACGCATCGAAGCAACCGCCACGGCTATTTGTGAGCTTGACCGGTAAGTGGCGGGGTTTCTTGATCGCTATGTGGCGGCCGGCTGACGTTGGAGGGTTCGGTAGACGGTCGGCCGGGAGACCGAGAAGACCTCGGCCAGGTCGCTGACGGAATAGTCGCCGGTGTCATACATGCGGCGGAGTTCTCGGGACTGGCGGTCGGAGAGTTTGGGCTGCTTGCCCCGCAACTTCCCCTTGGCGCGGGCCACGGCCATACCTTCTCGGGTGCGCATACGGATCAGGTCCGACTCGAATTCCGCGAAGGTGGCAAGGATGTTGAAGAACATCTTCCCCATGGGGTCGCCCGGATCATAGACCGACGCGCCAAGCGCCAGATTGACGCCCCGCGCCTTCAACTGGTCGGCAATGTCGCGGAGACCATCAGGAAGTGTGGGGTGTGACGGCGCAGGCTGATCTGCGGTAAGCTGGCGTGGTGCCCCGACCTTCGATTCAGGCCAAACCGTCCGCTGACGCTGATCCCTCCGCCACGGACGAGGCTGGGATCATGCAGATCAAGGTGTGGTTGATCGGGATCAGCCCGATGGTGTGGCGGCGGTTTCTGGTGCCGAATACCTGTACCCTGCGGGAGTTGCATGGCGTCATCCAGGTCGTGATGGGGTGGGAGGGCATCCACCTCTACCAATTCTGCCTCCGGTCCCGCCGCTATGGATCCTGCGAAATATCGGCCTCGTCGCCAGACGTCACGCTGGCTGGGCTGCGGCTGCGCAAAGGCGCCCGGTTTGTCTATGAGTACGACCTGAACATCCCCTGGCGGCACGAGATCAGGATTGAGGATCACCTGCCTGGAGAACCGGGCAAGGCTTATCCGCGTTGCACTGGCGGCGACGGCACCTGCCCACCGGAGGACTGCGGCGGCCCGGGAGGCTATCTTGCTGGCCAGGATGAAGCTTCGTCGCTGGATGCCTTGGAAGACC
>NZ_JFHO01000093.1:0-12907 GCF_000724705.2 Acidiphilium sp. JA12-A1 | reverse complement strand
CGCCGGGCCGAGGCGGCCGAGGCCGCGGACGCCGAGCGGGCGCGGCGGCTCGCCGAAGCCGGCAGGGAGATCGACCGTTTGCGCACCGCCGCGGCGCGCGCGCTGCGCCAGGATCGCGCGCGGGCGCGGCGGGAACTCGAGGACGAGGCGGGACGGCTGGCCGGAACGATCGCGGCGCGGCTGCTCGCCCATCTGCCGGGGCCGGCCGCGACAGCGGCGATACTGGCGGGATTGGGCGACGTGCTCGCCGCCCTGCCCGCGCCGCAGCGCGAGGCGCTGGCCGCCGGCGCGGCGCCGATCGAGGTCGTCAGCGCGACGCCGCTGAGCGATGCGGAACAGGCCCGGTGCACCGCGATGCTCACGCAACATCTCGGGCTCGCGACGCCGCCGCGCTATCGCGCCGATGCGGGCCTGCTCGCCGGGATCGAGCTGCACGGCAGCGGGGCGATGCTGCGCCACAGCTGGCAGGCGCAACTCGAACGCATCATGGAGGAACTCGCGCGGAAAGAGGCCGGTGATGCCGCCACCCTGGCCTGAGCGGGCTTCGGCGATCGTCGCCGCGACGAATCTCGCGCCGGCGGTCGAGATCTTCGGGCGCGTCGAGCACGTGGCGGACGGCATCGCGCTCGTCTCCGGCCTGGCCGATGCGCGGCTGGACGAGGTGGTGCGCTTCGGGCGCGGCGAGCTTGGCTTCGTCCGCTCGCTGGAGCCGGATCGGGTGATCTGCGTGCTGCTCGATCCCGGCGAGCGGGTGACGGCCGGCGACATCGTGCGCGGCACCGGCGACGTGGTGCGCACGCCGGTCGGGCCGGGCCTGCTCGGACGGGTGGTCGATCCGCTCGGGCGGCCGCTCGACGATGGCCCGCCGATCGTGGCGGCGACGCGGCTGCCGATCGACCGGCCGGCGCCGCCGATCATCGCGCGCGACCTCGTCAACGAGCCGGTGCAGACGGGGATTCTCACGGTGGACGCGCTGTTCGCCCTCGGCCGCGGACAGCGGGAACTCATCATCGGCGACCGGGCGACCGGCAAGACGGCGCTCGCGACCGACATCATGATCGCGCAGAAATCGTCCGACGTCGTCTGCATCTATGCCGCCGTCGGCACGAAGACCGCCGGCGTGGCGCAGGTTCTGGCGGCGGTGCGGGCGCATGGCGCCCCGGAACGCTGCATCCTTGTCGCCGCCCCCGCGGCCAGCCCGCCGGGGCTGCAATGGATCGCGCCCTTCGCGGCGATGTCGATGGCCGAAGACATCCGCGACGGCGGCGGCAGCGCGCTGGTCGTCATCGATGACCTCACGCGGCACGCGGCGACGCACCGCGAACTCGCCCTGCTGACGCGGGAGCCGCCGGGGCGGGAGGCCTATCCCGGCGACGTGTTCCACCTTCACGCGCGGCTGCTCGAACGCGCCGCCAGGCTGTCGGCGGCCGAAGGCGGCGGATCGCTGACGGCGCTGCCGATCGCGGAGACGGATGCCGGCAATCTCAGTGCTAATATCCCGACCAACCTCATCTCGATCACCGACGGGCAGCTGGTCCTGAGCGCGAGGCTGTTCGAGGAAGGGCAGAAGCCGGCGATCGATATCGGCACCAGCGTGAGCCGGGTCGGCGGCAAGACCCAGGCGCCCGCGCTGCACGACACGACCGGGACAATGCGCCTCGACTACGCGCAGTTCCTGGAACTCGAGATCTTCGCGCGGTTCGGTGGCCTGCAGGATCCGCGCGCGCGGGAGCAGCTGGCGCGCGGCCAGAGGCTGCGGGCGCTGCTGTCGCAGCCGCAGTTCACGCCCCTGCGCCTGGTGGACGAGGTCGCGCTCGCGATCGCCCTCGCCGACGGCCTGCTCGACCCGCTTCCGACCGGGCTGGTCGCGCGGTTCCGGGCCGAACTGCCTTCCTGGCTCGATCGCGAAGCGGCGGCGGCGGCCGGATCGGTCGCGCGGTCCCGCCGGCTCGGCGCGCCGGACCGGGCGGCCCTGCACGACGCCATCGGGCGACTCCTCGCGCACATGGCGGCTCCGTGACCGGACGGCTCGCCGACATCGCGCAGCGGATCGCCAGCGTGCGGGAGCTGGACTCGGTGATCGCCGCCATGCGCGGGATCGCCGCGAGCCGGGCCCAATTGTGCCGTGCCCGGCTGCCCGGCGTTCTCGCCTATGAGGAGGTGATCGCCGATGCCATCGTCGAGGCGCTGCCGCTGGTGCCGGGGGCGGCCACCGGGGCGGATCGGCGCCGCGGCGCGGGACACGCGGTGGTGCTGTTCGGGGCGGAGCAGGGTTTCGCCGGGGCGTTCACCGACAGGGTGCTCGACGGCGCGGCAACAGTGCTGAAAGACGCGGCACTCATGCTGCTCGGCACGCGCGCGGCGACCGTCGTCGAGGAACGCGGCCTGCCGGTCGCGTGGGGAAGCGCGATGCCATCGCATCCCGACGCCGTCGCCACGACAGCCGACCGCGTTGCCGAGGCGCTCTACGAGCGGATCGTGGATGGCAGGGCGGACCGGGTGAGCCTGGTGTTCCCGGTCTGGCAGGCGGATGGCCAACTCAGGGTCGAGACGCGCGCGCTGCTCCCGTTCGACTTCGGGCACTTCGTCGCGCGAGGCGGAATGCCGCCGCGGTCGCGGCCGCCGCTCCTCACCCTGCCGGCCGCCACATTGCTTGCCCGCCTCGTGGAGGAATACGTGTTCGCGGAACTCTGCGCCGCCGCGCTGGAGGCGATCGCCGCCGAGAACGAAGCCCGGATCGCCGCGATGCTCGCCGCGAACCGCAATGTGGAGCGCGTCAGTTCCGAACTTCACGCGCTCGAACGCAGAACGCGGCAAAACGACATCACGGCGGAGATTGCCGAACTGTCGACCGGATTGATGAATGCCGGCCGCGATGGCCCGCTTCCTCCGGCCAGCCGGGATTTCTGACGCCGGTCGCCGGCGGCTCAGAAGAAGGCGCTGTCGTGGTCCGGCGGGTTGGCGAGAGCGTGCGCCATGTAGTCGAGCGCGCTGCGCAGTTGCGCCCGGGAGACCGGCCCGCCGAGCCCGATCCGCACCGCCTCGCCGGGCGCACCGTCGGCAGCGAAGGCATCGCTCGGCACGACGCCGATCCCGGTCGCGCGCATCTGTCCGGCAAAGGCCGATCGGGTCCAGGGGTGAGGCAGTTCGAGCCAGAGATGAAAGCTCAGCGGATCCGACCGGAAGTGCTGCCCTGCAAGCGCCTCCCGCGCGAGAGCCTGGCGCGCCGCGGTCTCGTTGCGGATGAAGCGGAGCAACTGGTCGGCGGTGCCATCCTCGATCCAGCGCGTTGCGAGCGCCACGGTAAGCGGCGCGGCCATCACCGTCATCGCCCGCAGCGCGGCAGCGAAGGGCCAGCCGGCCTTGGCCGACGGCGCGACGACATAGGCGACCCGCAGCCCGGCGCCGACGCATTTGGCCAGACCGGCGACATGCCAGGTGATGTCGGCCGCCATTGCCGCGAAAGGCGGCGGGCCGTGCTGCGGGATGAATCCGTAGGCATCGTCTTCGATGATCGGAATGCGGGCGGCCCGCGCGATCTCGACGATCTGCGCCCGCCGCGCCATCGGCACGGTGATCGTGGTCGGGTTCTGCAGCGTGGGATTGAGGTAGAGGCATTTCGGCGCGGATCGGCGGCAGGCCTCTTCGAGAGCTTCGGGCACAATGCCCTCAGCGTCCATCGGCACGCCCACCAGCCGCATGCCAAGCTGCCGCGTGATCGCCCGCACCCCGGGATAGGTGATCGCCTCGCAGAGGATGGTCTCGCCGGCGGCGGTGAACATGCCGAACAGCGCGAGCAGGGCGGGATGCGCGCCCGGCGTGACGAACACCCGGTCCTGCGATGGCACCAGGCCCCGCCGGCCGAGCCAGATCGAAGCCGCGTCCTTGTCCGCCGGGGAACCGCCGAAGCCCTGGTAGCGCAACAGCGCCGCGATGTCCCCGCCGATCTCCGCCAGTCCTTCGCGCATCCGGTGGATCAGTGGCGGATCATCCGGTTCGGGCGGCAGGTTCATCGAGAGATCGACCGGCAACGCCCCCGGGCGCAGCGCTGCCGATGCGGGCGGGACCCGCACGAAGGTGCCCTGTCCGATCCGGGAGTCGACCAGCCCCCGGCGCTTCGCCTCGACATAGCCGCGCGCGACGGTGGTGAAATCGATACCGAGCCGGGCAGCGAGCCGCCGCTGCGGCGGCAGCCGCGTGCCGGGCCGTAGCCGGCCGGCGGCGATGTCCGCAGCGATCAGGTCGGCGATCGCGAGGTAATGCGGCCGGTCGCGCGCGCCGAGATCCGGTATCCAGTCATTCATGGAGGCCATCCGCGCTCTTTAAATATTGACTGGATTATGTTGCACGTTCATCTGAAAGGCAATTCAAAAACAGAATCACAATAAGGCATATATGGCTATGTTGATTCAAAATGATTATATTTTATGCGTTATGAAGATGATAACTTGTTCATATGGACAATCAATAATCGGCATATTAGAGCGCTTTGAAAATATTGACTGCATATATGAATGGATATCTGATTAAAATTGACCGCTTCCCCGGGAATCGCATGTTGGCATGACGGTTGCAGAGTTCTGGTCATGCCGGGATTGGCCCGGCCTGGTTCCAGAGGAGACGAGCATGCCCGCAGTGACCGCCCCGGCCCACCAGAAAGGCGATTTCTTCGTCGATTACGAGGAAAAGAAATTCGAGGACGTGAAGGCCGAACCCGGCGAGAAAGCCCTTGTCACGTTCCATACCGTCGCCTTCGAGGGCTCGATCGGCTTCGTGAACCTGCTGCAGGCCACGCGCTTGTTGCGCAAGGGGTTCGAGACCTCGGTGCTGCTCTACGGCCCGGGCGTCACGCTCGGCGTGCAGCGTGGCTTTCCCAAATTGGGCGATGAAGCCTTTCCCGGCCATCAGAACTTCAACAACCAGATCACCAAGTTCATGGCCGAGGGCGGTAAGGTCTATGCCTGCCGCTTCGCCTTGCAGGCGCTTTACGGCCACGGCGAACCCTCGCTGATTCCGGGCATCACGCCGATCAATCCGCTCGACGTGCTTGACCTGATCCTGCTGCACCGGCGGAACGACGCCTTCGTGCTCGACACCTGGACGCTCTGAGCCGGACGATGGCCGGGCCCCACGCCGTCCGTGTCGCCGCCGTCCAGATCGCCCCGGATCTCGACAGTGGGCATGCCACGCTCGAACGCGTTCTCGCGGCGATCACGGACGCCGCGACTCAGGGCGCGCAACTGGTCGCATTTCCGGAAACCTTCGTACCCTGGTATCCATATTTCTCCTTCGTCATGCCGCCAGTACTCTCGGGTGCGGAGCATTTGCGGCTCTACGAACACGCCGTCACCGTGCCCGGACCGGTCACCGAGGCGGTCGCGGCGGCGGCGCGGCGGCACCGGATCGTCGTCGTGCTCGGCGTCAACGAGCGGGATCACGGCACGCTCTACAACACCCAGCTGGTGTTCGATGCGGACGGCACGCTGGTCCTCGGGCGGCGCAAGATCACACCAACCTTCCACGAGCGCATGATCTGGGGCCAGGGCGACGGCTCGGGCCTGCGCGTGGTCGAAACCGCCGCCGGGCGTGTGGGCGCGTTGGCCTGCTGGGAGCACTACAACCCGCTCGCCCGCTACGCGCTGATGGCGCGGCACGAGGAAATCCACGTCGCGCAGTTTCCCGGCGCGCTGGTCGGCCCGATCTTCGCCGACCAGATCGAGGTGACGATCCGTCACCATGCCCTCGAATCCGGCTGTTTCGTGGTGAACGCGACCGGCTGGCTGACCGAGGCGCAGGTCGCGCGGATCTCACCCGACCCCAAGCTGCGCAAGGCGCTGACCGGAGGCTGCCTGACCGCGATCATCGCGCCCGATGGCAGCCACGTGGTGCCGCCGCTGCGCGAGGGCGAGGGCATCGTGGTCGCCGACCTCGACCTCACGCTGATCACCAAGCGCAAGCGGATGATGGACTCCGTCGGCCATTACGCGCGGCCAGAACTGCTCAGCCTTCACCTCGACGACCGCCCGGCGACGCCGCTGCGTGGCGTCGCCCCGGCTCATCCCATCCGGAGATCTGACAATGAATCCGACCCTGCCACAGGACATGCCGACACGGACCCTGATCACGGCCCTTCAGTCCTTCGGCGTGCGACTGGCTGATCCGCGTGCGGGCCTCGCCGGCCGGCGAGGCGGCGCAGGCCCCTCGGACCACAAGCCGATGACAATCGATGGCACCACCGTCATGGTGCCCGTGCACAATGCGCCTGCCTTCGACAGCCCGTTCCTCGTCGAACCGCCGGACGCGAACGGGCTCGGCCGCCTCCTGCGCGATGGCGTGCCGGTGGGAACGGTGAGCTTTCCCTCCACCCCGCGCTTCTACGCGCTGACCACCGGGGATGGCGTGCCCTATCATCACATCGCGACCCTGCACGGGCGCGACGTTCTCGCGACCACCGTGTTGCAGGAGTGCGTGCGCTACCGCTCGCGGCGAATGACCTGCCAGTTCTGCGCCATCGGCCAGTCGCTCGCCGCGGGCCGCACGATCGCGCGCAAGACGCCGGAGCAGCTCGCCGAGGTCGCGAGGGCGGCCGTGGAACTCGACGGCGTGCGGCACATGGTCATGACGACCGGCACGCCGCCCGCACGCGACCGCGGCGCGGCGATTCTCGCGGATAGTGCGGCCGCGGTGAAGGCCGCGGTCGACCTGCCCATCCAGGGGCAATGCGAACCGCCCGACGAGGATGCCTGGTTCACCCGGCTGCGCGACGCGGGCATCGATTCACTCGGAATGCATCTGGAGGCGGTGACCGAACCGGTGCGGCAGCGGATCATGCCGGGCAAGGCGGATGTGCCGGTCGCGCGGTACATGCAGGCCTTCGAGGCGGCGGTGCCGGTGTTCGGCCACGGGCAGGTCTCGACCTACATTCTCGCCGGGCTGGGCGATTCGGTTGACGACATCCTCGCCGTGTGCGGCCGGCTGACGGCGATCGGCGTCTATCCCTTCGTCGTGCCGTTCGTCCCGATCGCGGGGACGCCGCTGGAAAGCCACCCCTCGCCGCCGCCGGAGTTCATCGACGCGATCCTTGCGCCGCTGGCGGACATGCTGGCCGGAGCCGGGCTGTCCGCCGCCACCGTGAAGGCCGGTTGCGCGCGCTGCGGCGCGTGCTCGGCGCTGCGGAACTACGAGGCCGCGGGGGTATCATGATCATCGAGCAATTTCCGCCCTTTCGCGCCGCGCATTTCCGGATCAAGCAGGCAGACGATGCCTGGGAACATCGCGGTGCCGCCGCCTTGCGGCGCCTGGTTTTCTGCAAGGAGCAGCGGATCTTCCGCGACGACGACCGCGACGCGATCGACGATGAAGCGACCACGCTGATCGCGTTCGACTATGTCGGCGTCGCTGCCGGCGATGTGATCGGCACCGTGCGGATCCACGAAGCCGAGCCCGGCATCTGGTGGGGATCGCGGCTCGCCGTCGCGCCGGCCTACCGCCGGGTCGGCGCGTTGGGAACGGCGCTGATCCGCCTCGCGGTCGGCACCGCGCGCGGGCGCGGCTGCACGCGCTTCCATGCCCATGTGCAGGCGCAGAACGGCCCGCTGTTCATGCGCCTTCACTGGCGCACGCGCGGCACATTGTCGCTCCATGGCCACCCGCATCTGGAGATGGAAGCCGATCTCGATCACTACCCGCCGGTGATCGACGCGGCGTCCGTCGCCGGATGGCACGCCACCGCGCGGATCGCGGCATGAACACGGGCGGCCTCGCGCTCGGCGACCTCGCCGCGAAGCTGGGCACCGGCGTCGGCTTCGCGCAGAAGGCCGATATCGCCGAAGCCGGGCAGCGGCTCGGCCTGTCTGCGGCCGGGCCGATCGGCGTCGGCGACGACTGCGCCGCGATCCCGGATGGTGACGGGTTCCTGCTCTTCGCGATCGAAGGGTTCATCGAAAGCTTCGTTGCGGCCGATCCCTGGTTCGCCGGCTGGTGCGGCATGATGGTCAATCTTTCGGATATCGCCGCCATGGGGGGACGGCCGCTGGCGGTGACCGACGCGGTCTGGAGCGATGGCGCCGGACGCGGCGCCCTGGTGCTGGACGGGTTGCGCGCGGCCTCGGAGGCCTATCGCGTACCGGTCGTGGGCGGGCATACGAACTTTCATGCGCCCGGATTGCGCTTCGCGGCCTCGGTACTCGGGCGCGCGAAGCGGCTGCTGACGAGTTTCGACGCGAGGCCGGGCCAGGTTCTGCTCGCGGCGATCGATCTTCGCGGTCGATGGCGCGACCCGTTCCCGCACTGGGACGCCGCGACCGGCGCGCCACCGGGACGGCTGCGTGCCGATCTCGGCATCCTGGCGGAGATCGCGGAGGCGGGGCTGAGCGCCGTCGGCAAGGATATCAGCGGCGCGGGGCTGGTGGGCACGGCGGCGATGCTGGCCGAGACCTCCGGCGTCGGGCTGGCGATCGACATCGACCTGATCCCCGCGCCGGCGGATGCCGACCCGCTGCGCTGGCTTTCCGCCTTTCCCAGCTTCGGGTTCCTGATCGCCGCGGAGCGCGAAGCGGCGCCGTCGATCGTCTCCCGGTTCACGTCGCGCGGGATCGCCTGTGCCGCGATCGGCATGGTCGAGCCGGGCTCCGCTGTCCGGATTTCGCGCGGGAACGAAATCGCCACGGTGCGCGATCTCGCAACCGCACCGCTGCTTGGCTGCGGCAGGAAGGACCGCGTCGCCTGATGCCCGAACTCGTTCTCGCCTTCATCTGGCCCGACGGAAGCGAAGACCGCCTCTATTCGCCCTCGCGCGCGATCGCCGGGCATCTTGCCCCGGGTGACGCCTATCCGCTCGCCGAATTCCTCGATCGCAGCCGCGCCGGGCTTGAAGCGGCGAGCGCGCGGGTCGAGGCGCGCTACGGCGTACCCTGCCGCCGCGCCAGGGCTGAGATCGCCCGCATTGAACGCCGCGCGTCCGGCTTCACCGGCGACGCGGATGGCCGGGTGCGGATGCTTCCCGAATCCCCGACAGGAGACCGACCATGACCGAATCCAGCACGCATCTGCCCGTCGCCATCGTCGGCGGCGGGCAGGCAGGGTTGTCCGTCAGCCATTTCCTCCGCCGCGACGGCGTCGCGCATCTCGTCCTGGAGAAGCACGCGGCGATGCATGTGTGGGCAAGCCAGCGCTGGGACAGTTTCAGCCTGGTGACGCCAAACTGGCAGTGCCAGCTGCCCGGTTACCCCTATGCCGGTCGCGACCCGGACGGATTCATGACCAGGCCCGAACTGCTCGCGTGGCTCGCGGGTTTCCGGGCGCGGGAATCTGGCTCGTTGAGGGAAGGCGTGACGGTGACGCGTGCGAGGCTGCGGCCCGATGGGCGTTTCGATCTTGCCACATCGGCCGGAAATTACGTGGCGGACCAGCTGGTGGCGGCGAGCGGCGGCTATCACCGGCCGATCATCCCGCGGCTCGCCGAACGGCTGCCGCACGAGGTGCTGCAGATCCATTCGGCACAGTACCGCAACCCTGACGCGCTGCCCGACGGGGCGGTGCTGGTCGTCGGCTCCGGGCAGTCAGGCGCGCAGATCGCCGAAGACCTGCATCTCGCCGGTCGAAAGGTGCACCTCGCGGTCGGTGACGCTCCGCGCTGCGCCCGGTTCTATCGCGGGCGCGACGTCGTCGCCTGGCTGGCCGACATGGGCTATTATGACATCCCCGTGGAAGCCCACCCTCTGCGCGAGGGCGTGCGCGACAACACCAATCACTACGTGACCGGGCGGGACGGCGGCCGCGACATCGACCTGCGCCGCTTCGCCCTCGAAGGCATGGCGCTGTACGGCCTGCTCGAAGACTATGCCGACGGGCGCTTCGCCTTTCGCCGGACGTTGGGAGCAGCGCTCGACGCCGCCGACAGGACATACAACCGGATCAATGCCTCGATCGATGCGCATATCGATGCGAACGGCATCGATGCGCCGCCGCCTTCGGTCTACGAGGCCGTGTGGTCGCCCCTCGCCGAGCCCGAGGCGCTCGATCTCGCGGGGGCGGGCATATCGAGCATCATCTGGTGCATCGGCTACGAGCCGGATTTCCGCTGGCTCGATGCCCCGGTTTTCAACGGCAGCGGCCATCCGGTGCATCGTCGCGGCGTCACCGCTGTGCCGGGGCTTTATTTCATCGGGCTGCCCTGGCTGCACACCTGGGGATCCGGACGGTTTTCCGGTGTGGCCCGGGATGCCGAATATCTCTGCGCCAGAATTCTCGACAGGGGCGTGCCCCCGGCCGGCACGCCCCCCGTGTCGGCCGGGGCAAACTCGTGACCCGGAGTCGCTTCCTGAGCAACATCAGCAGGAAACCACCCCAGGCGCTTCCGCTGGTGCCACAATTCGAGGCTTATCCTCATCATACCGGCGACGCCCGCACTCAGAGTCATTTTGGAAATTCGTGGGTGACTGTCACATCTCACTGAAAATCAACACTCTGGGAACTGCAAAGCTCCCGCCGGCTTGTCGGTGCCGAGGTGCGCGACTTCCTGGATGTCGTGGAAAAATCCTTCCCAGACAGGGCTTTTATGCCGCCCGCCTGAAGCGGATGCCTCGGTTCCGCCGCGCATACGCCCGGCGCGGGCCCGGGAAGCAGGGGCTGGCGGGCGGGTGGAGGCGCGGGTCGAGCGCAAAGTGCTCTTGCTGCCTGACCGTATAGTCGGAATAGCCTGCTGCTCCGAGGAAGATCAGATTCCAGCTATATGCCGACACGGCGCTCGCGATCACAAAACACCGATGTTGCCTCAACAGGTTGCCCCCGAATTTCTGCTGACCAGCCGACGGTATACCCGGACGAAGCCAGTTGGGGTTTGGAACCGTGCTGCGGTCAACAACGTAAACCTGCGCCGGGTCGCCAACGGTTATTGCCGTGAGCGTGTGGGGGGTTGTGTCGAGGGCTTTGTCAACTTGCCTGCAAGGGCTTGGACGGAGCGGCTGCGCTTGAGATCAGGCCGTGATCTCCGCCGCGAAGTCGGCCCAGAGGCTGAAGGCGTCCGCCCGGGCGTGGCGGTAGGATGCTGCGGTGAGGCGATGGCGTTTCGGGCGAAAGAGGGTGGCGGTCTTGTCGTGGACGGAGAGGAACCGCTGCGCTTGCCTGGGAGATTTGAACCGGCCCATGATCTTCTCTCGCCGTCGGGCGTGTCGGTGCGATGCCTCGGCCCGATTGTTTAACCCCTTGTGGGCACAATGCTTCCGGCCGCGGATCGAGATCACGACCTCGTCGACATGCCACTTATCCGCCGCGGCAGGTCGGTCTCGCCGGATGCAGGCGGCAAACTGCGGCCCGAAACGGGCAACCCAGGCCCGGATCGTCTCGTAGCTGACCTGCACGCCCCGCCCCGCCAGCAGATCCTCAACGTCGCGCAGGCTGAGCGCAAACCTGTGATACGCCCATACTGCATAAGCGATGATTGACCGCGGCAAACGGTACCCTTTGAGCGGCGGAGCTTCGATGTCGATCATCCAGACCCGGAAGGCGCCACACCCAGCCTCGTCAACCTGACAGAGCCCATCAGGTCAGGAGCCGACGAAGCGCGGTCGCTGCGTCGTCAATGTCCCGCGACAATGCGAGCGTCGCACGCTTGCTGTCCTTGCGTTTGAGCGCATTGAGGATCTCACGATGCGCCTCGTTCGCGGTCTGCCAGTTGTCGGATGTTCTGAGCACATGAAAATGCGGGCTGATCTGTAGCCATAACGATTCGATGATGCTCAGCAATGCGGGGGAACCGGCCAGCTCATAGATGGCAAAATGGAACCGATGGTTAGCCGGAACATAGCGAGCGCCGTCGGACGCTCTAGCGGCGACCTCAAGGTCCTCCACAAGGTCGTTCAGCTGTGAGATGGCGTCGGGCGTGATGCGCTGGGCCGCCCATGCGGCGGCGACACCCTCAACCTCCCGTCGGACGCGCCTCAGATCCTCTAGTCGCTCGAGTGTCAGTGTCGGAATGCCGACGGAGCGGCCGGAGACGACCATCAGCGCCTGCTCTGCCATCAGTCGGCGCAGCGCTTCCCGGACCGGCATGGCGCTCACCTGAAATGCCTCCGAGAGTCGCTGGATCGTAATCGTGCGTCCTGGCTCGATCTCACCGTCGAGGATCATCTCCTTGATCTGGCGATAGACGCGATCCTGGACTGTTTCGCGATCCACCGGCCGAAGCGGGAGCTTGGCTTCGCGGAGGGTCAGATCCTGTGTCTCAATCTTCATCGGTCTTCCTGTCTGAACCGTATCTGCTCATCCTGGTCCGTCGATAAGTTGAATCGATTGTGAATTGACGTGACCACGGCGGATACGATTCGACGGGAGGCGTGAACGAGCTTCCTGACCTGTCTCTCCTATCGCACGCTGAGAAAGACGCGCTGATCCGCGCGCTATGGGACGCGTTGCAATCATCCGAGCGCAGGAACGCGGAACTGGCAATCCGGCTTTCGGATGCGGAACGCCGGATTGCGGAGTTGGAGGCGCGGCTAAACGAACCGCCGAAG
The DNA here is from genome assembly GCF_000724705.2 of Acidiphilium sp. JA12-A1. NCBI lineage: Bacteria > Pseudomonadati > Pseudomonadota > Alphaproteobacteria > Acetobacterales > Acidocellaceae > Acidiphilium > Acidiphilium sp. JA12-A1. The sequence continues at coordinate 395 of NZ_JFHO01000093.1, read as the reverse complement.
CGGCCGGACAATTCGAGCCTGCCGCCATCGCGCGGGCAGAAGCCAAACCGGCCCGAAGAAAAGTCCGCGCAAGGGGCCCCGCAAAGGCAGTCTCGGCCGTGAGGGTGGCGGTCGCTTGCTTGCCGAGAACCCCGATCAGACGGTGATCGCGAAGGCGGCGCATTGCCAGCACTGCCGTGCCGGGCTGACTGACGCGGATCAGCGCCTCGCGCAGCGCTACGACAAGATCGATCTGCCGCCGATCAAGCCGGTCGTCACCCGCGTCGAACGCTATGCCGGCCATTGTCCGTGCTGTGGGGCGACCACGCTGGCAGCCGTCCCGGAAGGCATGGAGACCGGCACACCATTCAGCCTCAACCTCGTGGCTCTCGCGATCTACCTGCGCGTCATCCTTG